>NZ_JBBMXG010000011.1:0-180500 GCF_037996705.1 Xenorhabdus bharatensis
GGGCTTGCCACCGGGCTGGCCGGAGTGGCTTCGGGTGCTGTTATCGGTGCTGTTGCTATCATAGCTGGCCTTGCTATGCCTCATTGGGGGTTAAACATTGACACAAGCAAATTACACGGAGGAGAAGCCTATACATTAGTGATACAGGAAACCAAGGATGGGAATAAAATTGGTATACCTATCGAATGGCACTTTACCATGCCAATGCGGATTACCGAGCCGCAAAAAAACGCTCACTACCGGATAAATAGCGATATATCAATTCAGGGAGAAGGTACTCCCGGCCAACTGATCCTTATCGCCAGTTCAAAATCGTTTTTACCGCCAAAAGAAACCGTCCTGCCGACTTCATCTGGCACACTGATTTGTCAGACCAAAGTGGATGCCAACGGTAAATGGGTATGCCCAAATAATCCCGTCATGACGGCAAAACTGGAAGGAATATTCTCCCTTTATGCCGCCCAATATCAAGAACTCCCCTCAGAAGATCTGACCATACACCATTATCAAAGAACCTCGGAAGTGACACGCCAATATGAGATCACCCAAAACCGAATCAGTATCACAGCGCCTGAACAGAGTGCTAAATTCCACCGGAAACCTTTTGACATTGCCGGAATAGGCGAACCCGGTGCCCAAATACATATAGGCAAAAAAGGTGATAATAAAGCGTGTGATACCACCGTTACTGAATCCGGAGACTGGTCTTGCGGGCCTTACCTATTCGGGAAGGGGAAATTCACGATATCGGCTGAACAGTTTATCAACCATGAACTGCACTCTACGGCACAGATATCCTATGAAATCCAGCCAGCGCATGGCGCTTCTTCAGTAATCTACTTACATTCTAATCGCCATTAAACAAATATTAGGCCTTCTATTTAAGGAGATTTGAACGAAATGAACTACGGCATAGCGCCTCCTGATTGGAGGCGCTTTTTTTCGCCTGCCCAGTCCAAGGCTGAAAGTCATAAAAGAGGAATGTAAACATGGCTATTCTGTATATGACCCGCGTTCAGAAAGAGCGCCTTGCCCCTTCTGAATATGCAATATCAAAGCCCAGTTTGTGCTGCGGGTGGCAGATTTGGTGAAACCTGAAAGTACTCCATGCTCTGCGACGTATTGATGGAAGAAAAGCCAGCGCTATCAGTAATAAAGGAGCGGCATACAGTAACTATGCAATAGGGCTGGGAAGTGCAGCATTAGGTATGGTGAGTATTGATATGGCTGCTAGTGCCAATTCCGTAGCAATAGGAGCTACATTGATGGCTGGTATGGCTTTTATGGGATGGGTATTAGTTATTGGTGGCACTATTAGCTTAATAATATTTAATCGTTCTGATACACAAAATCTATTCTGTAATAGTTTTTGGGGAAATGGAGATAAGTATCCGTTTTGGAATGAAGACAAACGCCCATCTTTTAACAGGCAACTAGACATAGCCAGAAAAATGAATAGTAAGACCCAAAAAGCCTTCAAAATTGAGAGTCAGGAATTCTTAAATCTATTTTTTATGCCTGAATTAACCATTACACGTAAGCAGAAATACAACAAATTCAGCAGTATTTATACCTTCAAATTGCCTGCATTCCAACGAGGAACATCTGACCTTCAATATGCGTTCTACCAACTTCAACCTCAAAAGCCGGTAAATACATGGCTATCAGGCAACGCAGCTCCCAGTGAACTTATACAAAAACATGTAAAATCACTCAAAGAAGAACAAGAGCACTATGAAAAACTCAAGTCTCAAGCAGAAAAGATTGATGGAAAACTCTATGTATATGATAAAGAACTCACGGCAAGATTCCGGGAATCTTTAAAAACAGCTGAATTATTCTGGCACTATATTCCATTCGAAGATGCCGCTGTTCCATTACGTTATTTAGCACATAAAACAGAAAAATCAGATATCAGTAAAAAACCTATTTTAGGATTTAAAGGCACGGAGTTCCGATAAATGAGCTATTCAAAAAAAATATCCGCAACCCTTCATGATGTGACACCAATTCCACTGATCGATCAGCAGGAATCCCTGTTAGCCACACCAATAGAGAGAAAAAGTTACGAAGCATTACAAAGTTATCTTCCTCTTAACAGCATTGACAATACTCAATGTACTCTTCGTAATTCTCAACGACTTGCCAGAATGTTTGTGCTATTCCCTATATTTATTGGTATATTGCTAGCTTTTCATTACAGTATCATTGACTTTATTGATCAGAAAAAAAGTGATGAAGAATATATTCTGCGATGGGTTAAACTTGTTCGTGAAGAATATGGAGAAAACTTTTATCTACGTAAAGATCTTCCTGATTATATGGAAAACGCCCGTTTTATTGGTAATGATAACACCGTTTCTTTTTGGAAATATCTTTACTATCGCTACAACTATTATCACGCTAGTACCCGAATTTTAATTAAGGATCTTCTTCTCTTTGGGTTTCTGCTTGCATATTCTCTCTATTTAATACACAGATGCTTTTTCTGGAAACTGCAAGCACCCATATTTATTGATCGAGAACGGCAATTGTTTTTCAGTTGGTATAAAGGCAAAGTCTATGCTGCCCGCTATTCTCAGGTAGGTGTTTCCAATCAAACCGATCCCATGAAAATTATCCATCTGATGGGGTTAGCCATGTATACACTGGATGAAAACAATACATTGACTCGTCGTGCTTTCCAGATGTGTCTCTCTTATGGTTCTATATTAGGATTCAACACAAAACTACGACAAGATGAAGCACACGCCTTTATCGTTAAATACCTTATACAAGGCAAAGATGCCGTTGCAGCTACTGATTATAAACGTTTTCCCGCTTTGTTCTTATTCAAGGATAAAAAACCCGCAGATTTTAATGAACAGCTAGAGCATATTTTGGCGGAACTGGACAAACGAGATGGCAGGGATAACAGTCAGAAAAATACATAAATAGTCAGATAAATTATGTTACGACATTTATGATATCGCTACTTTACATCAACCAGCAGGTATTCAGCTGGTTGATATTTATGAATTAAATTTAGAAAGAGAAAATAAAAAACAATTAAAAATGGATAGAAAAATCATGAATGATATTAAATGGTACAATATACCAGCCAAAGCTCTGAGCAAAATAACCCCGACGCCATTTATTGCAACCCAAAAGAGTTACTTACTACTCCATTACTAAGTAACAAACTAGGAAAAGCGCCCCTATCTATATGTATCGAAAGTATTGATGGCAATTTATGTGCGATGAAAACTACGGATAGAGATTTCCATTCCTGGCCATGTATTCAACACGTTAACCACCTTCAAACATAATATTCAGTTCAATAAAAGTGCCAGTGGTTTTGTCATGCATTTCAGGTGACTTTGAATAACCGAGTGTTTTACGGTTAAGACGCTTAATTCGGTTACGTAAGGTTAAGTTTTCGTGTTCGATATGTTGAGTAAAATATTTTCCAACCAGATGTTTGGCTGGAGGCAGTACATTATAGGCTCGGTAATTATCAGTACACTAAAAGGCTACCTTGAATTTAGACAGTTTTTTCAATGACTTTTTTAGCGTTTTTTTGTTTCGTCTACCAAAAGCATACGTAATAATGCATTTTAGACGAGGCTCCCAAGCATACCATAACCAACGTTGGCACTTTTTATTCCCGACGAATGACCACATTTCGTCAACTTCACAAATAAATACAATTTCAACTTCACCCAGTGGTGAAATCGTCACCGTGGCTGGAGTTTTTTAAAACACGAACGACCGCATTAATACTGATATGCAGGGCTTTGGCAGTGTCACTGATGCCGGCATTGTTCATCGCAAGATCAACGCCTTGAATACGTGACCAAAATGAGCACAGAAAGCAGCGGTAGGCAAAATTTCTGATGAACTGCAAACTAACTCCCAGAATAATGAGTCTTGGCTTTGAGAAAAATATAATCCTCGCCACTAAAGGAACCGCTACAAGGATTCCTTTATTGTCTGACGAGAAAATCGGCACTTGATGAAATATTATTCGATAAAGAACAAAGAAATGCTGACGTTTTCGCGAAGGAGTTTGTCCCACATAGTTTACAGGCTCGCGCCTCCTGATTGGAGGCGCTTTTTTAACCTAAGACTAAGAAAAACTGCGAAATTCTGGAGCTGGAATTACAATAGTATTAGGATGGTCTTATTTAGTTAGTTAATAATTATAAAAGTTTGTATTCACCATGATCATCCGTCCTAACCAACACTGGTTCTTTCGTTTATTTGACTGGCACGGCTCAGTCTTATCAAAAATAACCTTCCGTTTAATGCTGAATATACTCATGTCTATCATCGCAGTTGTGAGTTATCAGTGGTATGAACACCTTGGCATTCATTTGACGGTCGCCCCGTTCAGCCTGCTGGGGATCGCTATCGCCATTTTTCTCGGCTTTCGTAATAACACCAGTTACAGCCGTTTTGTCGAGGCCAGAGCACTGTGGGGATCGTTATTGGTGACTCAGCGCTCGTTGTTACGCCAGATTAAGAGTATCCAGCCAGATGAAACTCACTTACATCAACAATTTTCTGTCTTACTTATCGCGTTTAGCTGGAGTTTAAAACATCAGCTACGTGGCACTGATCCAAAAGAAGATTTATATCGCCTTCTGCCCGCAGAAATATATGCTGAAATTATTCGCAGCCCGATGCCAACTAATCGGTTATTACTGAAAATGAGCCTTCTCCTCGGTAGATGGAGGAAAGAAGGTTTATTAAGTGATATCACCTATGAAATGATGGATAAGAACCTCAATGAGCTTTCCCATATTCTGGGTGGCTGTGAGCGTATCGCCAGTACGCCCGTTCCTTTCGCCTATACGCTGATACTCCAGCGAACGGTTTATCTCTTCTGTACCCTGCTGCCTTTTGCTCTGGTTACCGATTTACACTATATGACACCGTTTGTTTCGGTATTTATTTCTTATGCTTTTTTATCATGGGATGCGTTGGCTGAAGAGTTAGAAGATCCATTCGGAACTTCACCCAATGATTTACCCCTTAATGCAATTTGTACCGTTATTGAACGCCATCTGATGGAAATGAATGACCAGACACCATTGCCGGCTTTATTACAACCTAACGAAAAATTTAATCTGCTCTGATTACGCATCTTTATTTGATTAAAAATAGAACAACAGGCTCGGTTTTAATGTCTTTCCCAAAAACGAGCCTGAATTAAGGTATTATATGAGGCGCTGAGATTCTGAATCCTGCAATGCAGTCAATGATAATTTCACCGGAACAGATTTGGATGTTGGTGTACCTGTACCATGACCAATGCTGTCCATCGGTACTAACGGATTGGTTTCAGGGTAATAAGCGGCCAGATTACCGCGCGGGATAGTGTAAGGGACTAATTTAAATCCATAGACTTTGCGCTTAATGCCGTCATGCCAGATTGTCTCAATATCGACCAGATCGCCCTCCTGATAACCCAACTGAGCAATATCTTCCGGGTTCATAAACAAGACTTCCCGTTGACCATAAACGCCACGATAGCGGTCGTCTAAACCGTAGATGGTTGTGTTGTATTGATCATGGGAGCGCAGGGTCTGCAAAGCAAAGGGAACGTCTTTTCCATCAATTTGGGGAAACAGTGTGTCTGGCAATGGTGCATGGCTAAATTCAGCTTTTTTACTCGGGGTCTGAAAGCGCAGTTCCGCTGCCGCATTACCAAGATAGAAACCGCCCGGATGTTCACATTTTTTATTAAAACCAGTAAATCCGGGAATAGTTGCCCCAATATGATCGCGGATTTTGTTGTAATCTCCGGCTAATTCCAGCCAGTTAATTGTCGGAGTATTGCCTAAGACCGCATCAGCAATGCCCGCAACTATTGCAGTTTCAGAACGCTGTGTATCAGAGAGTGGTTTGTTTATCCCTTCAGAAGCATGCACCATGCTGAAAGAATCTTCTACCGTCACAAACTGCGCACCACTGCGCTGAATATCCTGTTCTGTACGCCCCAGTGCCGGTAGGATAAGAGCCTCTTTTTTACCGGTAACAAGATGACTCCGATTTAATTTTGTACTGATATGAACAGTCAAATCACAATGCCGGAGTGCTGTTTCTGTTCGTGGGCTGTCCGGCGCAGCGGCAGCGAGATTTCCTCCCAGCGCAATCAGCACTTTCACTTCATCACGCAGCATCGCCTCCAGCGCTTCCACCACATTATGACCATGAGCACGGGGAGGTTCGAAACCAAAGTGGCTTGCCAGACTATCAAGGAAAGCCTGAGGCGGTTGCTCATTAATCCCCATCGTCCGGTTTCCTTGTACGTTACTGTGACCACGCACCGGACATACACCAGCACCGGGTTTACCTAACTGGCCAAACAGTAATTGCAGGTTTGTGATCTCACGGACTGTATCAAGAGAGTGTTTATGCTGAGTAATCCCCATTGCCCAAGTACAAATCACACGTTCAGCATGTAGATAAATATCCGCAGCTTCACGTAGCTGTTGCTGCGTCAGACCAGATTGTTCCTCTATAAATGACCATTTAGTCACGGTCACTTCCTGTAAATAAGCATCCACACCTTCGGTATGATCTGAAATAAAGTCTTGATCAAAAATACCCGCTGCTCCGGCAGCGATACGAGAGTTATGAATTTCCAACAACGCTTTGACCATCCCCCGCACAGCAGCCATATCTCCGCCTAATTTAGGCTGATAATAACGGTGGCTGATACTGCCTGCCATTGGAGTAACAACTTCGAGGGGTTTTTGTGGATCAGCAAAGCGCTCTAAGCCGCGTTCACGCAATGTATTGAAGGTGACAATTCTGGCTCCGTGTTCTGCCGCATGCCGCAGACTATGCAGCATCCGTGGGTGGTTTGTACCGGGATTCTGCCCAAAGACAAAAATAGCATCTGCATGATCAAAATCATTCAGACGAATCGTTCCCTTACCCACTCCCAGACTTTTCAGTAAGCCGTAACCGCTTGCTTCATGACACATATTTGAGCAATCAGGAAAGTTATTAGTTCCCAGTACCCGGCCAAATAGCTGATACAGCCATGAAGCTTCATTACTGGCCCGACCGGAAGTATACAGTTCCAGCTGGTTAGGGTTTTCCATTCCGTTAATGTGTCTGGCGATCAAAGAAAAAGCCTGATCCCAGCTAATCGGCTCATAGTGATCGGTCTCATGGTTATAGCGCATCGGTTCAATAACGCGCCCTTGATATTCCAGAAAGTAATCACTTTGTTCGTAGAGTTTGCTAACACTATGTGTGGCAAAAAACGTCCGGTCTACATGACGCCGGGTGGCTTCCCAAGTCACTGCTTTCGCGCCATTTTCACAAAAGCTGAAAAGGCTTTTGTTATCATCACCCCATGCACATCCCGGGCAGTCAAAGCCTCTGGGTTTGTTCATGCGCATCAGATTAACCATGTTCTTTAATACTTGTTTACTATCAAAGACAAAGCGTGTTGTTGCCTCCAATGACCCCCAGCCTCCCGCCGCAGCGTGATAGGGTTTTATTTTTGATTTGAATTTCATAACAATCTCTATTTTTAACATGGTGGTCAAAGAATTGGCCACGGATTGGCAGATGAATCAGGAACGCCGAACAGATTTATTGTGATACTTATTCCGTTCTTATACAACGAGAAAACCGAATTATCTTCCCGTTAATACGGTGACCTCCAATGTGATGTCCATCACATTGCCAGATAACCTATTTGAATTGGCGAAAATAAATACAATGATAAGACGTTAGCAAGGTAAAGTATTGTTCAATTTTAATTCAATTGTGTGCATTTTTTATACTTTATGAAAGAAGCAACTTGAAAGGCGTAAGGTATCTACTGCAAAATGGCGAACAAGCCGAATATTCCTAATTCCAATCAGGAAAAAATAATAGCGTGGTGTCATATGTACTATCGTGATGAGTTTGGTTTCTTGCTTTTAAATAAAAAAGATCAATTAGACTATTACAGCCAGCAACATACTTTTATTAAAAATAAAACCACTGCCCTGACTATTTATAATGAAATGACAAAGAAAACACCATTATGGATACGTTTGTCTTTTGCAATAAGAGATAGAATATCCAGCCTCGCGGGTGTTGAAAAAATCCATGGATTCTCTGGCGGGCATTCAGAAGAAAATGTGCGTGAAGGAAGCTCTGTTGATTTTTTTAAGATTACCCATATCAGTGATGATGAATTATGTCTGTTATCAGAAGATATACACTTAACCGTTCTAGTTTCCCTGAATATTTTATCAAGTGATAATCAGAAAAAAGACGATAAAGTTACAATCACAGCATCCGTTATTACCCATAATTTTTTCGGGAAAATGTATATGATCCCAGTCTCTTTTGCACACAGTATTATTGTGAACAGTATGCTCAGGAAAATGACGTTTTCCTAACAGACTAAATTTAACCGGTTATCACATATACTCCACCACAAAGTAAACAAACGTGCCGACATAATTACCAATAACATAACCGACTGTACCAATGACCATAATCGGCCCGACCAGAGAATTCCAGCCGCGGCTGATTGCCATTGCCGCCGCTGTGGTTGGCCCGCCGATATTGGCATTACAGGCAAGAATATTTTCTTCCAGACTAAATTTAAATACTTTCCCTGCTGAGAAAGTAATCAACAGGTTAATCATGGCAATAATAAAAACAAAGACAAACAGTAAAGGTGCATTGCTGATAATAGCGTGGACAGAAGCCGGTATGCCGATAACAACAAAAAACATATAAATAGCGTAAGTACCTAATTCCTGCGTGCCATTAAGATTGCTGAATGTTTTTTTGAATATCGATACCAGAATAAATGTCACTGTAGTAAGAAGTAGATATTTATCTGATATCAAACTGAAAACCAGTTCCTGATAGATGCTGTCAGGTTGCCCGAACAGTGCCTTTAACCATGACGAAAGATGGAATGACAGCGCCACGATAAAAATTGACCATGCCAGTGCCAACGCAATATCTTTCAGAGCAATATTTTTTGGTTTCCAGTAAGCAGCCGCTAACGTCTGAGATTTATCCAGTTCAGGATTATTGTCAATCGCATCAGAATAAGGGCTTCCCCAGAATTTCCTTGCCACTGACCAACCGGATATAACCATCAGGATAATAAAATACGCCGCCATCATCATGTGGTCGGCGACAATAGTGGATGCTGTCATACTTTCAGATGGTGCTAATTTGGCCGCCATTGCAGCAAAGTTGACACCACCACCGGTATAAGATGCGGAAATCATCCCACTGATTTTATCCAGCTCAGGGATATACCCCCGGAGTAAATGAAAGGCAACAACAGTACCAATCATTGTTGCGACAGAAGAAATCAAAAATAATATAAATAAGCGCCAACTACCGGTAATCAGATTATGTAAATTAGTTTTAAATAACAGCAGCGGAATGGCTAAAGGGACAATATATTCCCAGACAACATCATAAGCGGGTGCTTCGGTCGGAATAATATGTAAGTTAGAAGCCAGAATGGCTATGACCAGAGCAATAACAGCGCCCGGTATTTTAGTCGCCCATTTATATTTTTGTTCCAGTATAATTGCAGCCGCGACCGCAATCATAATAAAAGCCCACAGCATTAATGAATTATCAGCGTTAATTAAGGTATTTTTCATTATGTCATTTAACCTCTTATTCTGTTCAGGCCGATAATATTCTATATTGTGCTGTCTGATCCCCTGATGCCTTCCACTGCACCATAAACAGCTTGATCATTTTTATAGAATGCCCATAGAGCATTGCCATAATCGTAATGCCACCATTCAGTCGGCAGGTTAGTAAAGCCAGCCTGAACCATAACGTGATGCAGTATCCGGCGATATAATATTGCGGGCATGTTTGTATCCGATGCTTGTTCTAAGGCTGCGGTGTAAGACAGGTCATCAACTTCATCGAATTCTGTTCCCATAAACAGTGCCTTACCGGAGGCCATATCAAACAGCGTCACATCCACTGAACCCCCTGTCAGATGGGGACTCACCGGATTTTGCTCAGTCGGGGCCGGTGCCACAAACTGTTCCAGTAATTCTTTTTGTTCTTCAAGGGATAAGTCGCTGTACTGCTGTGCAATGGTAGCCCGTGTTTTCTCCTGCAATGCAAGCTGAGTTTCCCGTGAACGCCACCCATCCAAAACTAAAAGCCCTAAATGAGAAGGTAATAACTTGGAGGCTTGTATTAATTTTTCAGCCACACTTTTCCTTACTGCACAATATTCAACAGCACCGTTGATACCAGCAAGAAAATAAACCGGTTTCAGTTTTATCTTATCCGTTTCATCAATGATTTCTAAAGGCTCATGACATTCATTAATAGATATTTTATTAATAGCTTCCCAGTCAAAAAGCTTTTTTGTACTAATTTTCTGCTCAGTAAAAGAATGCAGCATATTAACCTTCATCTTCTTTTTTGTTTTCACTTAGTTATATTTAAATAAAATTTATTAATTAGTTAAATAAAAGAGACTTTAATCATTAATTTAATTTATTTGAAAATAACAAGGTATTTACAGACTAGCAACAAAGTTAAAAGCTATCAAATTTTAATTTTCTTTCTGTTGAGCAGGTTAAATATCATTTAAAATTGTGTCGGTTACACCAGATGCAATGCCAAATCTTATATGACAAAATATGTGTCGGTATCCCCTAATATTCGGAGGAAGAATACCAGACGGTATTCACAACACAACATGACTCAAGCGCACCCACAAGACCATCAGTTGCAAGTAGAAGCCATTAAATGCGGCACAGTTATCGACCATATTCCGGCTCAGGTCGGTTTTAAATTATTGTCTCTCTTCAAACTCACAGAAACTGATCAGCGTATTACTATTGGCCTGAATTTGCCTTCCAATCACTTAGGGAAGAAAGATCTGATTAAACTCGAAAATACCTTCCTGACAGCCCAGCAGGCAAACCAGCTCGCTATGTACGCACCACATGCAACCGTCAATAACATTGAAAATTATGTTGTTGTAAAGAAAATGCCAATCAACCTGCCAGAACAGATTGACGGTATCCTTGTCTGCCCTAATGGTAACTGTATCAGCCATAATGAGCCTGTAGAAAGCAGCTTCCATGTCATGGAAACGGCAAATGATGTTATCGTTCGCTGCAAGTACTGTGAGAAAGAGTTTGATCGTCAGGCTGTTATCAACAACGATTAAGATCCCGCAGTTGATGCCGGGCTGAGTGGCACTATAATAAAGCCTTCTCAACATATACCTTATGGATTTCCAGTTGTATCGCGACGGCAAAGGAGCAAGTCCCCTGAGCATAGATAACTATGTGATTGGGGTGAGCTAGTGCAGCCAACAAAGAGGCAACTTGAAAGACGACGGGTATCTTTCATTCTGACGTTAAACAGGAGTTCCTAATGTCACGTTCCATTCATACCGAAAATGCACCAGCCGCAATTGGCCCTTATGTTCAGGGTGTTGATCTGGGCAGCATGGTTATTACTTCCGGTCAAATCCCTGTTGATCCAAAAACCGGTGCTGTTTCTGAAGATATTACTGCACAAACTCGCCAGTCACTGGAAAACGTGAAAGCCATTATTGAGCAGTCTGGCCTGAAAGTTGCCAATATTGTGAAAACAACTGTGTTTGTTAAAGACCTGAATGACTTCACTGTTGTGAATGCTGCTTATGAAGCGTTCTTCACTGAACATAACGCGCCATTCCCTGCCCGTTCATGTGTTGAAGTTGCCCGTCTGCCAAAAGATGTAAAAATCGAAATCGAAGCGATTGCAGTACGTAGCTAATTCATAGCGTTATCAACCCTGATAGGCTCAATATCGGGGTTGGTTGCTCTTTTTTGTGTATATCTCTTTCCGGAACAACTTTCCCTTTCTTTGTCTCAGATCAACTTATTGAGCGGTATATTCCCTTCAAAACTCCACATATTGTGCTTAAATATAAAATATTCACTATATATAGTGCTTATGCACAAGGTTATCCACACAGAATCAGAAACTAACCATTATGCAATGGTCGTTGTGATGGGGTGATGGATAACATACTGAGGAATCCTATTGTGAAAACGGTTGTGATACAGCGCAATGACCATCCGGTTAACGTCGGGGAAAATCGCCACGAATGGCATGATCGTCTGGATCAGGAAATACGCGGGCTGATCGAACAAAGTGACCTGCCTTTGCTCAATGAGAACGCGAATAAAGATGCCAGAGTTATCCCTACTCAGCGTGATTTGCTGGCGGGGATCGTTGCCAGACAGTATGCCAAACAGCATATGCTACCGGATGATATTGTTCTGGCACATGAGAAAGGCGAAATTCACTACCATGATCTGGATTATGCGCCATTTTTCCCGATGTTTAACTGTATGTTGGTCGATTTAGAAGGGATGCTGACCCACGGCTTTAAAATGGGAAATGCTGAAATTGAGCCGCCAAAATCGATCTCCACAGCAACTGCCGTCACAGCCCAAATTATTGCTCAGGTCGCCAGTCATATTTATGGCGGCACAACCATTGACCGCATTGATGAAGTGCTTGCTCCCTTTGTTAAAGCCAGCTATCACAAGCACCTGATTATTGCTGAAGAGTGGCAAATCGCAGATAAGAAAGCTTACGCAGAGTCACGCACGGCAAAGGAATGTTATGACGCGTTCCAGTCTCTGGAATATGAAGTGAATACGCTGCATACCGCCAATGGGCAAACGCCGTTTGTGACATTTGGATTTGGGCTGGGCACATCAAAAGAATCCCGTTTAATTCAGAGCGCTATTTTACGTAATCGCCTCGCCGGTCTGGGTAAAAACCGCAAAACGGCGGTATTTCCCAAATTGGTTTTTGCCATTCGTGATGGACTAAATCACCGGTTTGGTGATCCCAACTATGACATCAAATTATTGGCGCTGGAATGTGCCAGTAAGCGTATGTATCCCGATATTCTTAATTACGATCAGGTGGTTAAAGTCACCGGATCATTTAAAACTCCGATGGGTTGCCGGAGTTTTCTTGGCGTCTATGAAGAGAATGGTCAGAAAATTCATGCCGGACGCAATAATCTGGGGGTTATCAGCCTGAATCTTCCCCGCATTGCCATTGAAGCAAAAGGTGATGAGAGACACTTCTGGCAATTATTAGATCAGCGCTTGCTCATTGCCAGAAAAGCGTTAATGACGCGCATTGAACGACTGGAAAGTACCAAAGCACGGGTCGCCCCTATTCTCTATATGGAAGGAGCGTGTGGGATACGACTAAAAGAAGATGACAACATTGCCGAAATCTTCAAACATGGGCGGGCTTCTATTTCGTTAGGGTATATCGGTATCCATGAAACGATTAATGCGTTATATGGTGACCATACTCATTTATTTGATGATGAACAGCGCCGCAAAAAAGCTCTTGCTATCGTCAAACATCTGCGAAAAACCATTGATGAATGGAAACAGCAAACCGGCTATGGCTTCAGTTTATACAGTACGCCGAGCGAAAGTTTATGTGACCGTTTTTGTCGTCTTGATGTTGCTGAGTTCGGAGTCATCAGCGGGGTTACAGATAAAGGGTATTACACAAACAGCTTCCATTTGGATGTAGAAAAGAAGGTCAATCCTTACGATAAACTGGATTTTGAAGCACCCTATCCTCCGTTAGCGAATGGCGGTTTTATCTGCTACGGCGAATATCCCAACCTACAGCATAATTTAAAGGCACTGGAAGATGTGTGGGACTACAGTTATTCCCGTGTTCCTTATTATGGAACCAATACCCCGATCGATGAATGCTATCAATGTGGTTTTACCGGTGAGTTTTCCTGTACCAGCAAAGGCTTTACCTGCCCCGCTTGTGGTAATCATGATTCAACTCAGGTTTCCGTGATAAGACGGGTTTGCGGATACCTTGGCAGCCCTGATGCCCGCCCATTTAATACGGGTAAACAGGAAGAGGTAAAACGCCGCATTAAACATCTCAATAATGGGAATATTGGCTAATATCCATGAATTATCATCAATATTATCCGGTCGATGTGGTCAATGGCCCCGGAACCCGCTGTACGCTGTTTGTCGCGGGTTGCTCCCACCAGTGTCGTGGCTGCTATAACCAAACAACATGGCGGATTGATTCCGGTTGCCCTTTCACGCTGTCAGTTGAAAATCAGCTCATTGCAGATCTGAATGATCATCGTATCAAGCGACAAGGGTTGTCATTATCCGGTGGCGATCCTCTTCATCCCGATAACACAGTAACAATTCTCCGGTTGGTCAAACGGGTCAAAAAAGAGTGCCCGGATAAAGATATCTGGCTATGGACAGGCTATGTTCTCGGCGAATTAAGTGGACTTCAGCAGGAGATTGTCAGCTATATTAACGTGTTAATTGATGGGAAATTTGAACAAGAGCAACAAGATCCGCGGCTAATCTGGCGAGGCAGTCGTAATCAGGTGATTCACTATCTGCGCTGAATCTGCGCTGATATTAACGCTGCCAGTATAATTTTTTGCCAAAACCGAGCGAATTATCCACCATTTTTATCTCATTCAGGTTCAATTGCCAAATAGGTGTTTTTGCCGTTATCGCAACAGGAAACTGGTGGCAATAAGCCGCTCTGGCAATGGTTTCATCTTTTCCTGTCAGCGCAACAACCTCACCACGGAACTGAATGCCTCTGATCTGGGAAATATTATGCGTTTGCTCTGCAATCGTCCCCGCAACGACGGCATTTTCCTGCATGATTTTACCGTGACGCGTGTCAGCTTCGGTCATAAACCAAAGAACCATTTTTTCTGCATCAAAGAGATAGAAACAACTGGCGCACCAGAGATCATGAGGTGAAGAAGTACAAAGTGTGAAGACATGTTGATTGGCAAGATACTGACATATTGTTAATTTTTTTTTATCCGATTCCATCTGTTTATATACCGTTATATTTCTGTCTTTTAATCAGAACACGTTAGATAGATTCCAGTGACGTGTTCTGATATTTAATCTAAAAAATAAGCATAGTCTGAAATAACTATAAGTTATTTATAGATTTCAGCAATACCATACAATTTATTTTTGCCTGTTGCAGAAATAATACGGAAAGATTCGGCTCCGGCTTTATCAGCTTTTTTGGATAATTCTTCAGTCAGACTATCCAGTGTTTCCGCCCCAGCGACAGAAACCACACCAATCTTCTCTCCAGTAGCACTTTTAACTTCGGTTGCAGCAAATGAACCAAATGAAATAGCACTTAATGACAACACGGCAGCAATAAATTTTACGTTTTTCATCTTTAGATCCTCTGACTACTTTTAAATATAGGTGTTACCCTTGTGATGCGGATCAATTTATACGCTTATCGGAAAAATGATAATTAGCTATTACTGCTATTCTTATTCAATAATTTTGAACTAAAAAAATGATCACATACGGTTAATAGACATATAATTTAATATAATCCATAAGTTATAATTGTAAAAATGTAATCATGATAATGATAGCCAAGCAATGTATTAGTTTTTTTTGTAATTAATACATTGAAAATAACTTAAAAAAAATAATGAATATTAAAGAATCTGATTGGTATCTTTACCTGATAAAAACCCAGAATGGTTCATTATATACTGGAATTACGACAGATATTTCTCGTCGTCTGGCTCAACATACAGCCGGAAAAGGTGCAAAAGCGCTGAAAGGAAAAGGGCCATTAACATTGGTCTATCATAGCGCAGTGCCGGACAGGAGTACGGCTTTGAGACTGGAATATCAGGTAAAACAACTGAGTAAGCAGCAAAAAGAAAGGCTGGTGACTGCCCAGCCTGTCTGTATAGTTACCTACTTATCATAAGTTCTGTTAACTGAGTTTTGTTAACTTACATGTTGCCATCAGAATGCCGGTAACATGTCATACGTCAGCAAAATGCTGGGAATACGTGACCAGACCATGGCAATCATCCAGCGAGACATCTGCCAGTGTGTAAACCTGAAAATATCGTTCACTACCCGGCCACTGGCAATGTAGTTGATATTCTTCGGCAGGCCTGAAACCAAACCTCTGATAATATTCAGGCTCACCAAGTACGACAACTGCCCCATAGCCGAACTCATTCAGGCTGTCCAAGCCTTCATATACCAGCTTCTCGCCAATCCCCTGACGACGGTACGATTGAGCCACCGCCAATGGCGCTAACCCAACCCAGTTGTGATCCTGTCCATTGACATCAACCGGTGTGAAACCAACATAGCCAATCACGTGACCTTCATCATCAGTCGCAACAACACCCAGTGTCAACAAGCCATCTTCTCTTAACCTGTGGACTAACTCAGCTTCTGCTGATGTCTCAAAGGATTCCCGCAGCAAGCGATCAATCCCCATAGCATCAACCGGAATTTCGACCCTGATTAACATGACGATAACGCGCGATCGTGCTGATCAGCGCCCTCTTTCTGTTCCATTTTGATAAATTCAGCTAACTATAATAAATCAAAATGGAGAGTGAATTTAACCTAAAAAAAACCGGTTCCTTTTTCATGAAAAGGAATTTGTTATCCTGCCAAAATACTGTGATATTTCCTGATGCTACCTCAAAAATCCGTCATAAAAACTGACATTGAGATGCAGTAAATCAGCACCTGAAACCTTTACACGGAACCTGCCCCAAATCAATATATTTTCACTATCGGCCTGACGATAATTCGAGATTATTATTATTTCTTTCTCAGTCGTTTCATAAACACTTTCAGCCCCCGTAATTCGCCATTACGTAGCATCCCAACCAAGATCCCAAGGAACATATAGATAACCCCAAGGAGTAAGATCATCGCGATATCCCCCAGCATACTTTGCAGAGGCATATTCATTTGGTTCATTCCTGCGATAATTTTGGTTGCCCATGTGGATGGCAAAACGGATGAAATCGCCCTTACCCAATCTGGCATTGCCTGTATGGGCCACGTTGTACCGGAAATATAAAACACCGGCGTGGTAATAAATGCCAGTGTCAGATAAATCATCTCCACGCTGCGTAAGCATTCTGTAACCAGTTTACCCAACCCCAATACCGCCAGCAGGAATGGAAAGGTCATCAACAGCAATTGATAGATTGGCGCATCCTGCCGGTATCCCAGCACCCACGGCCATAGCACAAAAAAGATGACAGATAAAAACAACCAGATAGGCAACAGTGCGGACAGTGCTCCCAGATAGACAGGTAGCGGAGGCTGGCCTTTGGGGGTTTCACGCATAGCGATGCTTACACGCACACAAGCAATCAGTAAGGAGTGCTGCAAAAGCATGACTAATAACCCGGGGAAAATAATGGCAGCATAACTCACTCCCGGGTTAAATAATCCGACTGTTTCCCCTTTGATCGGTTGCAGCAGAACCTTCACCTGTTCTGTACTGAACCCCGACTTCAAAAGTAATTTTGTATTGTATTCTGATAGTAACTTTTGGTAAGCCAGTATCAAATCCTGTTGAATCTCCCCGTTTGCCAGACGGTTAGTCGCATCACCATAAACCGGAACTGTCACGTTTTCCCCGCCCAAAAGACGCTTCTCGAAATCTGTCGGCACAATGATAATGGCAAATATTTCACGATGCAGCATGTCAGCACGGGCATCCGAGAGACTGGCATAATTTTTGGTTTCTACTTTTGCTGTGGCATCAACGTGACGGATCAGCGCACGGCTCATATGGCTGTTATCCTGATCAATAACTGCGACTGGCAGATCCCATAATGTGGGGTTCACATAAACCAGACTCATGACGCACAGAGAAACAATTAACATCAGCCACATGGGTTTTTCCAACATGGACAACAATACAGTGCGGAAAGTCTGCCAGTACATTTTCCAATTATTCATTTTCCGACTTTTCCCTGCATTATAGGCTCTCCTGAGACTGACTTAACCGTTTCCACAGGCGGTTGCGAACCAGTAAGGCACAAACCAGAGGGTAAATTGCGAGTAACATGCAAACGTAAGCGATGATTTTTAATGACACTTCCCGTAAAAAAATATCGAACATAGCGTTTAAAGCATGGGTTAATGGTTCCAGATTTGAAATAAGCCTTGCTGGCCATACCATGGATAATTCTGGCATAACCATGCCGGAAAACGACATTGCGATACTCACCAGCATCCCAATCAATGTATAAGCCGTTATTGCACTGTTAGTAAAAGTGAACAGTAACAGGCCAATACTTTGAGCAGCAATCACATAGAAAAACCCGACCACAGGCATATAGAGTGGGTTACCTGCAACTTTGGCATCAGAAAACGCCACCAGCGCCATAATTTCCACCATCAGCAATAGGGTAAAAATCACAGTATGCGGGGCCAGTTTCCCGATTAAAGCCGGTACAAAAGATTTTTCGCTCAGGAGGTGTTTGCCTCTCGCCATGGTATAAATCGTACCGGTTACAACAAAAAGCTGTAATAAGTGGATGGTGGCAGCGAATTGCTGATAGTAAATATAGCTGCCACTGGCATTGAACAGACTGTCATAAGACATAGTCGCTCTGGCAAGCGGAGGGAGTTGACGCCCCATTTCAGATGCAATGACACCACGATATTTGGCATTTGTTTCTGCCATCAGCCCACTGAAATCCACAGATGCATAACGGCCCGCACCATAAAACAGTGCATTGTAATACATCCTCACCGTTGGCTGTTTACCACTCAGCGCATCTTTTTCAAGATCAAAAGGAAGATAGAGCAGAGCATAATCCTCTGCGCTACCCAGACGATCTAATGACTCAGCCAGACCACCATCATAAGTTTTGATATCAGCATGGGGGGCTGCATTCAAATTGCGGATCAACGATCGTGATAAGGAACTGTGATCATTATCCACTGCCGAAACAGGCAGGTTTAACAGTGTTCCTTCCGAAAAGGTGGCACTGATTAAGATAAACAGCAACAACGGAAACAGCCAACTCAGCCAGTGAAAAACCGGGCTACGGGATGCAACCTTCAGTTCCTTATTAAAGGCCTGCTTAAAGATATTCCACTCATCAGCATGCCATCTAAAACTATTCCATCCAACGCTACGCCATTTAACACCAAACCATCCACCTTTTCTGTTCATCCGCCTGCCACCTTAGCGATCCCAGAGCCATAACGCACTCATACCAGGACGCAGACCATCAACGGGTTGCGATGGGTATAAACGTACTTCAAATGTTCTCAGATCGAAGTCCCCTGTCGCACGGGTTGCACGTTTGGTCGCGTAATCCCCCATTGGCGCGATATAACGCACTTCTGCCTCAATCTCTTTGTTATCCAACGCCGGTACACGCAGTTTAACTTTGTCACCTTTGCGCACTTTGGCCAGAATATCTTCACGCAGGTTATAGACGAAGTAAGTTTCAGGAATACGCACGAGGGTTGCCAATGGGCTGCCGGCATTAAAAAGCTGACCGACTTCTGCCGGCAGTGGCCCGATTTCACCAGCAACAGGTGCTGTTACCTGTAAATCATTACTCTGGATTTTTAATTCCTGTAATTTTTCTTCCGCTTCAGTCAGTGCAGCCTGATACTGTTGCCTTAGTTCAATACGATCGCCACTTTTTCCCGCGTCCAGCTCTGCTTTCGCCGCCAACATTTTCTGATAGGCAATATCGCGGGCATTTCGGGCATTATCCAGTTCACTGGCAGATGAATAGCCTTTGGCTGAAATATTGTTTAGCCGTTCAAATTCACGCTTTGCATTTTTATAGCTAAATTCTGCCTGCAAAAATGCCGCTTCCAGACTACGGATATTCTCTTCCCGTGTACCACTGATGGATAAATCGAGTTTTGCTTTGGCCTGATCACGGGCTGCCTGAGCGGCGGCAACTTTTGCTGCCAATTCAGGGCCATCAAGACTGATCAGCAATTGCCCTGCTTTAACATCGTCACCTCTCCTGACGTGAAGTGCGGCTACACGTCCAGATGCTTTGGATGTAATGATGACTTCAGGAGCGTCTACCTCTCCCTGTAACAATAAATCCTGATGATGTGAACGAAAAAGTACAGCCATTGCAGTCAGAAAAATAATCAGCAATATTGTGAAAAGTGTTCTTTTCTTCATTATGTTTTGTAAGCTCCAAACATACTACCCGAACAAAACTCGTCGGAGATTTACGGCATTAAGTTTAGCTGCACTCATTAAACGACAACGTATTAATCTATCGTTTCAGCCACCAATCTCTATGCTCCGTTTCTTATCGAATGACGATGAGTTGCCTAGTGTGACACTATTTTCATAAATCCTTTTTAGAAATTCGTGCGCTTCGTCATTGACAAAAGTCCAATACTTTGCTCAATCATTTATAACATTATATACCTAATCAATTTTTAGGGGCGGCACAGGAGAAAATTAATAAATTTTCAAAGTCGGATTGCCTGACTTAATACTTTTTATAATTAAAATTAATTTATTAATTAATATTTTATTATAAATAAAGGAACTACTCTTATTTTCTCTGCATCTGGAATACATTCTGATAATAAATCAAAGTAGCAATGCTTAATAAAATGAAAATGAAAACAAAAACCAGTAATAATTAGCAATAGAAATTTAATTGTCAAAAACCCCATTATATTTAGAATTATTTTATTACTTCATCAGATAATTTCCCTTCATGTAAATAAGCACTATGAAACGCTAGAATTAATTAATATAACCAATAAAATCATAGTGTTGCAAAATAATAAAACAGGTATAGATTGTCTCTTAATTATTCTTTTTCTGGCTCTCATTTTTTTATTTTAAACGACTAATACAGAAAGCAGTGTTGACCAAAAAATAATTTTATGCTGGAATAAAAAACCACATATATTATTTATGCCAGATAAATAATTCATGCATTAATGGGCTAGCAGAATTTTCACTAGCTTATTTGTGATGCCTTAAATAAGGCAAAGTCACTTTGCCATTCTTTTATATCGTCATCACCTGACGCTTTACTGTTACAGGTTTAATATTTATGTATAAAAAATTTGATGATCCATGGGTAAAAAATCAGCAAGCTGCGCTGAAACGAGTAGCCTGGATAAACATTATCGCCCAATTTTCGTTTCCACTGGCTGGCGCATTTGCTCCCACTATCGCCATGGCTGAAACACCGACGACTTCACAATATGCTCCTTTGATAGCGATACCGACAGAGTCTTATATTCTGAAGCCAGGAGAAACTATTTACACAATTGCTAAACGCTATAGTTTCACCATCGACCAACTTAAAGAAATAAATAAGTTACACGCGTTCAATAAGCCATTTGCAGAACTTAGTGCTGGTGATGAGATTAACGTTCCCAAAGCGCGGCCTAATAAGTATTTACCATTCAATTACTTTTCATCGGCACAATTCGTATCAAAGCCGGTTGTATCAGGACAAATGGAACCAAGTCAGGTTGTATCAGGGCAGTCCTCTGAAACTGATGATACCGGCAATACTCTGGCAAATTCCGCCACTCGCATCGGAGAAATACTGAGTAGTGACAAAATAGGTAACAGCGCAATCAATCAGTTAAGTAATCTGGCTGTAGGCGAAGCCAATCAACAACTCCAGAATTGGCTGGGACATTACGGCACAGCACGGGTACAGACTAATATTGATCGACGTGGTCATCTGGATGGCAGTCAGCTTGATATGCTGCTGCCTCTGTATGATAGCAACAGTAAAATGGATTTTACTCAGTTTGGTCTACGCCGTATTGATAAACGCAATACCATTAATATCGGTGTCGGGCAGCGACAATTTTTTGATGGCTGGATGTTGGGATACAACGCTTTTCTGGATCACGATTTTACCGGAAATAACACCCGGTTTGGCCTCGGTGCAGAATATACACGCAATTATCTGAAACTGGGTATGAACGGCTATTTACGCTTAAGTCACTGGCGAGAATCTCGCTTACTGAAAGATTATGATGAGCGTCCTGCTAATGGGTTCGATCTGAGAGCACAAGGTTATATCCCCGCGCTGCCACAACTGGGGGGTAAGCTGGTATATGAACAATATTTCGGTCATGAAGTCGGATTAATCAATAAAGATCACCGTGGGAAAAATCCGGCCGCGTTTACCGCAGGCATTAACTATACCCCTATCCCGCTACTGACTTTCGGTATCGACCGCAAACAGGATATGTCCGGCAATGGAGATACTCAGTTCAATTTAGAAATGAATTATGAAATCGGTACTCCGTGGTCAAAACAGATTAATCCTGATGCCGTTGGTTTCAGTCATACGCTACAGGGTAGCCGCTACGATCTCGTTGATCGTAATAACCAAATCGTTCTGGAATACCGTAAACGGGAAGTTATCCGCCTGACATTAGATAGCCTGATTTCCGGTCATGCCGGTGAAATAAAACCGATTCATATTAGCGTAAACAGCAAGTATGGATTGAAAGCGATTCAGTGGGATGCAGCAAACCTGCTCGCCAATGGTGGTAAAATTGAACGCCAGAGCGACAAGCTCTACCTGCTGACACTACCTAAATATCACCATAGTGGTCACAATACTTATACCATAAGCGCGATTGCTTATGATGAACATGATAATGCTTCCAAACGGGCAGAAACTCAGGTGCAGGTGCTACAAGCAGAGGCCAGTGTTGATAAATCCACATTTACAGCAAGAGATCACGAGTTGTCCGCTGATGGTCATTCCAGTACCACCCTTAAATTGATACTAAAAGATGGCAATGGCAACCCAATTCCTGACTCTGCTGAAGATCTCAAATTCGTCAGTAGCGAATTAAATGGAGCAGGCGAAGCGCCAACGATTGGAAAAATCAAAGAAACTCAACCGGGCACCTATGAAGCACAGCTCACTGCTGGCGAGAAAATAGGTGTACTGACCGTCACCGCTAAATTCAAAGAGCTGAATTTAAAACCCATAGAGATCACTTTCTTCCATCCTGATAAACCCATTATTAAAGATGTCAGAATGTCAGGCCGATTGGAAATGGGCCACACGCTCAAAGCAACCTATACCTTCAATGCTAACAATGGCGAAAATACAGATAAATCACGCTATGTGTGGGGAGATAAAGGAAATGTTGATATAACTAAAGGCTCAACAGTGACTGAATCAGGTAAAATCCCCGCTTATACACTGACACTGGAAGATGCAGGCAGAGTCAAAGCACTCGTTGTTCAGGCACAAAATGGGCTTAATATTACCGGAAACACAAAAACGATTGATACCAGTATGGGTCAGGAACAGGGTAATTACGCCTATGGCGGCACAGAAGGCGGCAAAATCAAAGGGATTGCTGATCATCTGAAAGTCACCATCAATACTGGCAAAGCTAAAAAAGGCGAAACAATTACTCTGCGTGTACAGGCATTCAATCACGGCCAATCCGTAAGAAATGTTCCGGTTGAAGTAAAAACCACTGAGGCACTGAATCGTCAGAGCATTCATCAAGCGGTTACACTACAGGTCAATGGTAATACCGGTCACTATCAGGGAGCCACTGGTGATAATGGCATATTATCCCTTCCCCTCACTGATCCACAGGGTCTGGGTGTCAAAACAACGTTACAAGTAGCAGGGTATGGCGTTTCAGCGCTGCAAACTGAGAATGTCATCTTTACTGTTGCAACCAGCCCTGATTCTAAATATGCCAATTTCTGGGGACATATGGCTAATACAGTGACAGGCGCAAATGGAAGCGTCTTTGGCCGACCTCTGTTACAAGCAGAACTGGATCAGATGGGGATGAAAGGAATGACGACATACACCGAAAATGGTGAACACTGGCCCCGCCGTATTTATCGGGGAGCCATATGGTATTGCCATAAAATACACAAAGAATTACCGACAAAAGAAGACTTGCTCAGCCTGTACCAAATCCACCAGCAGAATGAAATGCATGATCTGTACGGCTGGCCACAATTCCGTTCTTATCGTTCTTCAACATCAGGTATAGATGAAGACGGTAAAAATGCCCATTTTGCCGTCAATATTGATGACGGAACAGCCCATGTTATCAATGAAATAGTGACCGATTACGTTATCTGCATATAATCATCCTGCTCATTTCCTGAGTAAAAATCCGCTCTGTTAAGGGCGGATTACCTTCTACCCATCCAAAACTACATTAATTCTTGCGATTCTATTGACGATGTTAAATTCAAACTTTGATAATAACTGTATAAATTTATTTATAATTATCAAATCTACTGTGAAAAAAAAATGTATGAATTTAACCTCGTGTTATTACTTCTTCAGCAGATGTGTATTTATCTGGTGATTGCCTGGCTGTTGAGTAAAACACCTCTGTTCATTCCTCTATTGCAAGTGAGTGTACGCTTACCTCACAAGCTCATGTGTTATGTCATCTTTTCCATTTTCTGCGTAATGGGAACCTATTTTGGCCTGAATGTTAATGATTCTATCGCCAATACCCGCGCTATCGGAGCTGTATTAGGGGGCTTACTGGGTGGGCCGACTGTTGGGGCAATGGTCGGATTCACTGGGGGATTACATCGCTATTCTCTTGGTGGCATGACAGCATTCAGCTGTATGGTATCAACAATCATAGAAGGTGTACTTGGCGGCCTTGTCCATATTTATTTAATGAAGCGCGGCAGGATTAATAAATTACTTAATTTATGGACTGCGGCTATTGTGACTTTTTTTGCAGAATGTGCCCAAATGGGCATTATTCTACTGTTTACTAACCCCTACAATGAAGCACTCCAGTTAGTAAAAAACATTGCCGCTCCTATGATCATCGCCAACAGTATCGGCGCTGCCATGTTTATCCGTATCTTGTTGGACAGACGGGCTATCTTTGAAAAATATACCAGCGCCTTTTCTGCTCAGGCTTTGAAAATTGCAGTGTGTACCGAGGGTATATTACTGAAAGGGTTTAATGAAATTAACAGTATGCGTGTGGCAAAAGTCATCTATCAGGAACTCGAAATCGGTGCTGTGGCAATTACAGATCGGGATAAGTTACTGGCGTTTATTGGGATTGGCTCAGACCATCACCTGCCGGGTACTCCCATTGCCTCGGAGCAATCACATCGCGCAATCGCCAATAATGAGGTCGTCTATGCCGATGGTAATGAAATTCCTTATTGCTGCTCTCTAAACCCCACTTGTAAGCTGGGTTCAGCATTGGTTATTCCTTTGCGGGGTGAGAATCAGCAAGTCATCGGCACAATCAAATTGTACGAAGCCAAAAACCGCTTATTCAGTTCAATCAACCGGACGCTAGGGGAAGGAATTGCCAGCTTGCTTTCAGCCCAAATTCTTGCCGGGCAGTATGAGCGGAATAAACAATCTTTGCTGCAATCAGAAGTGAAGCTGCTTCACGCGCAAGTAAATCCTCACTTTTTATTTAATGCCCTGAATACATTGCAGGCCGTGATACGACGTGATAGCCAACAGGCAGGCCAGCTCGTACAGTACCTTTCAACATTTTTCCGCAAGAATCTGAAACGTCCGGAAGAAATTGCCACTCTGCAAAATGAGATCGAGCATGTGAATGCTTACTTACAGATTGAGAAAGCGCGCTTCTGTGAGCGCCTACAGATAATCATAGATATCCCGGAATCACTGCGCTACGCCAGATTACCCGCTTTTTCCCTGCAACCTATGGTCGAAAATGCAATTAAACATGGCACATCACAGTTACTGGATACAGGAAGAATTACGATTAGAGCCTACCAGAAAAATAATCTGTTATTGGTTGAAATTGAAGATAATGCAGGGCTGTATTGCCCACAAAAATTGGGGGACGGGCTTGGGATGAGTCTGGTAGATAAACGACTGCGGCTTCGCTACGGTGAGCACTACGGTGTCCGTGTTGATTGCCAGCCAGAAGAGTTTACCCGTGTCATTTTGTGTTTACCATTGGAAGAAGAAACTGATAAGACAGCGTAAATATGAATGTATTGATTGTTGATGATGAGCCGCTGGCCCGCGAAAATCTACGCTGCCTGTTGGCAGAAGAAACGGATATTCAAATCATTGGTGAATGTGCCAATGCAGTAGAAGCAATTGGTGCTATTCATCGCCTGAAACCAGATGTGGTTTTCCTTGATATTCAAATGCCCCGCATTACCGGGCTGGAAATGGTCGGGATGCTCGACCCAGAGCATCGCCCCTATATCGTTTTTCTCACTGCTTTTGATGAATATGCTATACAAGCCTTTGAGGAGCATGCCTTTGATTATCTGCTAAAGCCGCTGGAAAAAGAGCGGTTGAGCAAAACATTACATCGACTGCGTTCAGGCTATCAGAAACAGCATCTGGCAGACTTACAGCCAGAAAATGAGCAGCTTAAGTATATTCCCTGCACAGGACACAGCCGGATATGGCTCATGCAACTGGATGAAGTGTTATACATCACCTCACGCATGAGCGGTGTCTATGTGATGAACACCAATGGGCAAGAAGGTTTTACAGAGTTAACTCTGCGTACGCTGGAAACCCGCACTCCCCTGACCCGCTGCCATCGCCAGTATCTGGTCAATATGACCCATCTGCGGGAAATTGTTTTCGGAGAAAACGGTCACGCAGAATTAGTTTTACGTAATGATGCACGTATTCCCGTCAGCCGCCGTTATTTAAAACCGCTCAAAGAGGCGCTGGGATTGAATTAATCATTTTGTCTGCACCCTATCTATACACAATGGATTTCAAAATGCGTCGCGGCGGCAAGGGAACTCATCCCCGGGAGCATAGATAACCGTTTGTTTATAAAAACGGTGACTGGGGTAAGTGAGCGCAGCCAACAAAGAGGCAACTTGAGAGACGAAGTGTATAAGTCAAAATAAAATAAGGAATATGTATGGTCGACCTCTATCTGAAAATTAAAACCAATCAAATGATCCTGAAAAATCTCAATAATCAAAAAGAACTGAGTATTACAGGAAATTTCAGCACTTCCCGCCTACTCGTTGGGGACTTCTATGATGCAGAGCTGCAATTGCATTTGTTGTTTAAGCAACATGGCCTTATGCAACTTATTCGCAGGTTCTTTGGAAGCAAGCACCGGATGCTCGTCCACCCACTAGCTCAATCCGAAGGCGGCCTTTGTGCCGTAGAAGAACGTGTACTCATGGAAGTGGCGCATCGTGGTGCTCGATCCAGAATAAAAAAAATGGTTATTCATCAAAGTGAAATCGCACTTTCCGATGCCGAAGTTAAAACAATATTACTAACTGATCCGCAGAGATCTAAATAGCTATATAATCGGGGATGATGAACATGATAAGCATATCTCATCATGATCCAAAGTGGAATCGGAAATACTTTTCATGTGCTATCATCACCGTATTAGGAACTCTAATTTCAATTCTAAAAAAACTACGAAGAATATCGTTAAATTCTTTATCTGAACTTGCGCCAAGAATAATTTTTTTATCTTTTTCCTTGAATCTCCGAGTTATCTCGATAATTGATAACGCTATTGAATTCAAAATATCTTTTCGGTCATAAAAACAAATATCATTAGGATTGGGCTTAAAACGACGTTCCAGCAGACTTTTTGCTTGAGAACTTAATCCATTAATATGACAACGTGGGTTCTCCAGTTCTATCTGATCAAAAAGAACCATAGATGCACAATCAAAAACAGGGGCTATGAAAGGAATTTTATATATTGTATTTCCGAATCGACTACCTTTGTTTTCTCTAGGATTTTTACTCGGTGCAAAGCCGACTTCCAATGAGAAAAACACGTTATCGTCATTTGCAATCCAGGTTCTGTCAACCAGTGTCGTGTTTTTCTTTGGAAATGAAATCCCTTTTTCAATAAGTTTATTTCTTGAAAATAAAGTTAAATTACTTTCTTTATCAATCACCTTTGGACTATTTGTTGCATGAACAGCATAAAATTTAGCATCTAAAAAACGTTGATAAAAATCTTTTTCATCTATTGTTAATGAATCTACTTTTACTTTTTCTTTTAGATTTTTAATATTTATTTTTGATAATCCAGGTAATGAAAAATTATTATTCCACACCCCTCCTTTTTTAAGCATTTTATTATTAACGCGGATTGATACTGATTGACGGTAAACATCTTGTAGCCTTAAAGCAACAAGGTTTTTTTTCTCTTCCACCGTCAACGTGTTATTTAATAGTGAATTATAATATTTTTTAAACATTTTAACCCTCTTGATGATTAGTTACTGGCTTGTGAGAATTGAATTCAGTTATCAAAAAAATAATTATTTATCAAAGTGAGTAGTTATTTTCAGGTGTATAAGTTAAAGAAAAACGGCAATCCAGCTGATAGAGATGGAATTACTATGTGACAGAGAACGGGGTAAGTGAGTGTAACCAATAAAAATGCCATTGAACAATGTATGTCACTTAGCCCCGAAGTGAAACCTAAAATATTGACCAAATCTTATTCCTACCATCTTGGGTACTCTAATTTCAATCCTAAAAAAACTACGGAGAATGTCGTTAAATTCTTTATCTGAACTCGCTTTCAGAATAATTTTTTTATCTTTTTCCGGTAATTTACGTAAAAATACCATAAAACTGATTATCCTGAACTGATTCAGTTTCATCCGGAATACACGCAGCCAGCAAAGAGGCAACTTGAAAGACGAAGTGTATAACAGAATAAAAAGACAAATACGCAAAAAAGCCCTTTCTCCAATAAGAAGAAAGGGCTTTTTTTATTCAAAATTTCAATGTGTTATCGCTAACACTTAACAACACTCAACAGCGTATTATACGTTGCCATTGCTTGGTTGCTGACGGCGACGTTGACCACCGTTGAAATCGTCATTACTGCGACCACGGAAAGAACCGCGCTCACCGCCACCACGACGTTCATTGTTATTAAAGCGACGGCCACCACCGTTGCCATTGCCGTTGCCGAAACCGTCACGATCACGGCGTGCACCGTTACCGCCGTTACCACCATTACCGCCGTTACGACCACCACCACGACGCTCACGACGTTCAAATGGCTGTGCATCACCTAACAGCTGCATGTTCAGTGGTTTATTCAGGATACGGGTACGAGTAAAGTGTGACAGCAGATCTCCCGGCATCCCTTTTGGCAGCTCAATGGTAGAGTGAGTTGCGAACAGTTTGATGTTACCGATGTAACGGCTGCTGATATCACCTTCGTTAGCGATAGCACCAACAATGTGGCGAACTTCAACACCATCATCACGGCCAACTTCAATGCGGTACAGCTCCATATCGCCAACATCGCGACGCTCACGACGAGGACGATCACCACGCTCGCCTCTGTCACCTCTGTCACCACGGTCACGCTCACCGAAGCCATTGCCATTACGGCGACGATCATCACCACGATCATTGAATTCACGACGAGGACGACGAACAGGATCTGGTGGCAGGATCAGTGGACGTTCACCTTGTGCCATTTTCAGCAGTGCCGCTGCCAGTGTTTCCATATCCAGCTCTTCACCCGTGCCCAGCTTAGACAGCAGAGCGCGGTATTGATCCAGATCGCTGCTTTCCAGCTGCTGCTGAACACTACCAGCAAACTTCTCCAGACGGCGCTGGCTCAGCAGTTCTGCATTCGGCAGTTCTACTTCCGGGATTGTCAGCTTCATTGTGCGTTCAATGTTACGCAGCAGACGACGTTCACGGTTTTCAACAAACAGCAGCGCGCGACCTGCACGACCTGCACGACCTGTACGGCCGATACGGTGTACATAAGACTCCGCATCCATTGGGATGTCGTAGTTAACCACCAGACTAATACGGTCAACATCCAAACCACGAGCAGCAACGTCAGTTGCGATCAGAATATCCAGACGACCGTTCTTCAGACGCTCCAGAGTCTGCTCACGCAGAGCCTGATTCATGTCACCGTTCAGTGCCGCAGAGTTATAACCGTTACGCTCAAGGGTTTCTGCCACTTCCAGAGTTGCATTCTTGGTACGTACGAAAATAATCGCTGCATCAAAATCTTCTGCTTCAAGGAAACGTACCAGTGCTTCGTTTTTACGTACACCACCGTAAACAGACCAGTAGCTCTGGCTGATATCCGGACGGTTGGTGACGCTGGACTGGATACGAACTTCCTGTGGCTCCTTCATGAAACGACGAGTAATACGACGAATCGCTTCAGGCATAGTTGCTGAGAACAGAGCAGTCTGATGTTCTGCCGGGATCTGGCTCATGATGTTTTCAACATCTTCGATAAAGCCCATACGCAGCATTTCGTCAGCTTCGTCCAGTACCAGACCTTTCAGGTTGGACAGATCCAGCGTACCACGCTTCAGGTGATCCAGCAGACGACCCGGTGTACCTACAACAACTTGTGGCCCCTGACGCAAAGCACGCAACTGAACGTCATAACGCTGTCCACCATAAAGTGCGACAACATTCACACTGCGCATGTGTTTAGAAAAATCTGAACATGCTTCAGCAACCTGTACCGCCAGTTCACGGGTCGGTGCTAACACAAGGATCTGTGGAGCTCTAAGCTCAGCATCAATATTATGCAGTAGAGGTAAGCTAAATGCCGCAGTTTTACCACTACCAGTCTGTGCCATACCCAGCACGTCACGACCATTTAACAGGTGAGGAATGCATTGCTGTTGAATTGGAGAGGGCTTCTCATAGCCCATGTCTTGCAATGCAGAAAGAATAGGTGCTGATAACCCTAAATCAGCAAAAGAGATTTCAGTCTCAGTGGTCATGTAATGGTGCCTCATTAATCGTGGCGGCCAGTCTACATAACACAGTGAAAAGAATTTCTGTCATTTTCATTTAAAATGTGAACTGGCTCAAATTATGTTATTAAACGAACAAACAAGCCCCCACCTCTTGAGATGTGGACTTAAAAATCTGTCGTGAAAATGTTCGTCAGCTATTGTTGGTTCGATTCCGATAAATCATCTTGTCTTTGGCCTAGCAGCGCCAATTCCAACAATGCATAGCGGTGCTCAACAAAGTTATGGACATTGTTAGCTACCGTCAGCTTGAATAACGCAACCGCGCTATCCTCATCCCCCAGACTTAGGTAATGTTTACCTAAATAGAAGTCAGTTTCACTGAGATGCTCAGCGAGCGAAGTGTTATCTGTCGAATTCTGCTTCAGGCGTTCCATCAGTGCTTTTTCACTGATTTTACCTAAATAGAATTCAACGATATTCCAGCCCCATAGCCCCCGGTTCGCTTTGTCAAAACGATTTGACAAGCTAGTCATTGCAACCCTGGGATCGAGTTTCTCTTCCACAAGGTACAACCACAACGAACGGAAGGGATCATTTGGATCGTCTTGATAAAACGCCTGCAGATCATCCTGCGCTAAACGATAACGGCCACCGTAATAAAATGCGATGCCGCGATTCATTCGCGCGTAGTTGTAAGTTGGATCAAGCTCTAAAACAGAATCAAACGCTTCATAGGCAGCATCAAAATTGCCTGCCTGCGTAAAATAAATCCCTAAATAGTTAAAAATTTCAGGAATATCAGGACGGATAGACAAAGCCACTGAAAAATCATTCTGTGCCAATGCCCTCAGCCCAAGGCTATCATACAACACACCTCTTTCATATAAAAGCTGTGCATACTCATCTTCCTTGAGAGAACGGCTCGCAAGTATTTGTTCCATGCGTGCCAGAATAACCTCTTGTTGCAATGTCGGTTGAAGTGGAATAGCAAAAACTTCATTTTTACGCCACCCTGTGCTGCCACATCCCACAAGGAGAAAAATAGCTGCAACGTAACACCAGCGCAGAAAAAAATTCATTTCCTACTCCCGAAGTCAGACATTAATCAGAATGCCCTGTTGCTCCACCCACATTGTTTATTTCAGGCATCCTGCCGGAAAATTGGCTTACCCTTTATTTTTCAGCCCACCTACCAGAGGTGAGCAGAAATATATCAGAGGTAAGCCGCGCCCTTTTTACAGGACGCCGTGCATTACGTCAAACTTATTCTACTGATGATTCCGGTAATTGTGGTGCTTCACCGGCAGTATTAGCAACTGCTTCTTTCATACTCAGGCGGATACGACCCTGACGATCGATTTCCAGTACCTTGACCGGAACTTCCTGACCAAGCTGCAAATAGTCAGTTACTTTCTCTACACGCTTGTCAGCGATCTGAGAAATATGTACCAGACCTTCTTTACCGCCACCGATAGCAACGAATGCACCGAAGTCAACAATACGGGTCACTTTACCAGCATAAATGCGGCCAACTTCAACCTCAGCAGTGATCTCTTCGATACGGCTGATAGCATGGCGGGCTTTGTCGCCGTCAGTTGCTGCAATCTTCACAGTACCATCATCTTCGATCTCGATGGTTGTACCGGTTTCTTCCGTCAGTGCACGGATAACTGAACCGCCTTTACCAATCACATCTTTGATCTTGTCCGGATTGATCTTAATGGTGTGAATGCGTGGTGCGAATTCAGAGATATCATTACGTGGGCTTTGGATAGCCTGTTCCATCACGCTCAGGATGTGTAAACGAGCACCTTTAGCCTGATTCAGAGCAATCTGCATGATTTCACGGGTGATACCTTCAATTTTGATATCCATCTGTAATGCACTGATACCATCACGGCTACCCGCAACTTTAAAGTCCATGTCGCCAAGATGATCTTCATCACCCAGAATGTCAGACAGAACCACAAAGTTTTCACCTTCTTTCACCAGACCCATTGCGATACCCGCAACGGCGGCTTTAATCGGCACGCCTGCATCCATCAGTGCCAGTGAAGCACCACAGACGGAAGCCATGGAAGAAGAGCCATTGGATTCAGTAATTTCAGAAACGACACGCACGGTATACGGGAATTCATTAATGCTCGGCATTACCGCCAGAACACCACGCTTCGCCAAACGACCGTGACCAATTTCGCGACGTTTTGGTGAACCAACCATACCAGTCTCACCGACAGAGTATGGAGGGAAGTTGTAGTGGAACAAGAAGCGGTCTGTACGCTCGCCCATCAGTTCATCGATGACCTGTGCATCACGCTCAGTACCCAGAGTTGCTGCAACCAGCGCCTGAGTTTCACCACGAGTGAACAGAGATGAACCATGAGTACGTGGCAAGACACCAGTGCGAACATCCAGTGCACGAACCATGTCTTTTTCACGGCCGTCAATACGTGGCTCACCACGCAGAACACGGCTACGGACAACGTTTTTCTCCAGAACAGCCAGTACGTCAAAAACTTCTGACTCTTCCAGTTCCAGATCTTTTTCTGTTGCTTCAGCCAGAACGATTGCGGCAACTTCTTCTTTGATAGCATCAACCTGAGCATAACGATCTTGTTTCTCAGTGATACGGTAAGCATCACCCAGACGGCTTTCTGCCAGCTCAGCCACACGCTCATGCAGAGACTGGTTAACCGGCTCAGGTGACCAGTCCCACTTCTCTTTACCTGCTTCAGCAACCAGTGCGTTGATGTTATCAATCACAATCTGTTGTTGCTCATGACCGAATACAACCGCGCCCAACATTTGTTCTTCTGTCAGCAGTTCGGCTTCGGACTCAACCATCAGTACAGCATTATTTGTACCTGCCACAACCAAATCCAGACGGCTGTTTTTCAGCTCATCACTGGTTGGGTTCAGTACATACTGGTCATTGATATAACCAACACGCGCAGCACCAATCGGGCCATTGAACGGGATACCAGACAGTGCCAATACCGCAGAAGAACCGATCATAGCAACGATATCCGGGTTAACCTGTGGGTTTACGGAAACAACGGTTGCAATGATTTGAACTTCGTTCAGGAAACCTTCTGGGAACAGAGGGCGCAGTGGACGGTCGATCAGACGAGCAACGAGGGTCTCGCCTTCACCCGGACGGCCTTCACGACGGAAAAAACTTCCTGGAATACGGCCAGCCGCATAAGTACGTTCTTGATAGTTAACAGTCAGTGGGAAGAAATCCTGACCTGGTTTCACTTTTTTCTGACCAACAACGGTAACAAATACCGCAGTGTCATCCATATTAACCATAACAGCGGCTGTCGCTTGACGAGCCATCATGCCGGTTTCGATGGTCACAGTGTGCTGACCATACTGGAATTTACGAACAATCGGATTCAGCAAAATAATATTCCTTCGTTTGTGTTGCTACGTTTAAACACCAGCAACAATGGATGTTCTCTTCGCTACACCCTCACGACTAATGACAGTACTTATACCCGTCGTCTTTCAAGTTGCCTCTTTGTTGGCTGTACTCGTTCACCCCAGTCGCATAGTTATCTATGCTCAGGGAGTTCACTCCTTTGCCGCCGCGATGCAACTCGAAATCCATAGGGTATTGCCCTTTACCTTTCAAGTAACAGCGTTAATAGCTGCGGTGTAACCTGAAATTTTTCGGAAATGTCTTTTTAAGTACTCTCATTAGCCGCGCGAGTCACTGTAACTGAAGAGGTTCAACTAGTTAAGAAAATGGAATGTAAGTGCCTTAATCTCCATTTTCTAGAAGAAAAGGGGCCAGATAGGCCCCTTTCCACTGAAACTCATCGATTAGCGACGCAGTCCCAGACGCCCGATCAGCGTGGTGTAAGATGCCAGATCTTTACGCTTCAGGTAGTTCAGCAGTTTACGACGCTGTGCAACCATACGCAGCAGACCACGACGGCTGTGGTGATCTTTTTTGTGCTCTGCAAAGTGACCTTGCAGATGGTTGATTTGTGCAGTCAGCAGAGCAATCTGAACTTCGCTTGAACCACTATCGTTAGCGCCACGGCCAAAATCAGCAATAATCTGCGCTTTTGCTTCAGTACTTAGAGACATAGTATAACTCCAAATATAGTTTAAAAATGATGAGTGCCGATCTCTAATTCAGCCACTCATATACAGGCGCATTATTCTACGCTGCAAATAGATGAAGCGCAAGATAACCCCATAAATGCTACTTTTAATGCATTTCACCATCTTCGGTGGTTTCTACAACCAGCCGACGCGGGGCTACCAAACCATCATCATCAATAATAGCAATGCCGATGAATTTATTTTCATCACCTTCATTAACCCGCACCCATTCGCCAGATGGCAGGCTATGTTGACTGCGAACCGGCTGACCCTGCTTAAAATAAGCAGCAACAACAGATGACAACTGAATAACCGGAAAGTGTATAACAGCAGTATCCATCGGCAATAATAATGGATCAAGCAACTCTCCTGCTTCAATCTGCTGTTCTTCAGCCTGCTCTTTTAGTTCATAGAGCTGTTCCAGTGTCACCATACGGTGATTAGGGTAATTAGCGACCTGCAAACGGCGCAGATAAATAACATGAGCGCCACAGCCCAGTAATTCACCCAAATCATCAATGATGGTGCGGATATAAGTGCCCTTGGAGCAGTGAATTTCCATCTCCAGCTCATCACCTTCCCAGCGAATAAACTGTAATTCATAAACAGTAATCGGGCGAGCTTCCCGCTCAATTTCAATGCCCTGACGGGCATATTCATACAGCGGTTTCCCCTGATGCTTCAATGCAGAGTACATGGAAGGAACCTGCATGGTATCCCCACGGAATGTTTCCAGTGCTGCATCAAGCTGAGAGGCAGTCAGCTGAACTTCACGTTCACTAATCATTTTACCGTGTGAATCGGAAGTATCAGTGCGCTGCCCCAGACGAGCGATAACCCGATAACGTTTATCTGAATCCAACAAAAACTGGGAAAATTTAGTCGCTTCACCAAGACAAATTGGCAGCATTCCCGTTGCCAGCGGGTCTAGCGCACCGGTATGGCCCGCTTTACTGGCATTAAAGACCCGCCTTACTTTCTGTAAAGCATCATTGGAGGAAATATCCTGCGGCTTATCCAGCAACAGTACGCCGTGTATCGCACGACCCCTACGACGACGCCCCATTATTTTTCCTCGTTGTGATCCGTAGAAGCACGACGCTGTTCGTCACTTTTCACGACGTTAGTCACCAGATTTGACATGCGCATCCCCTCTATCAAAGAACTGTCGTAAGAAAACGTCAGTTCAGGAATAACACGCAAACGCATCGCTTTACCCAGCAGTGAACGAATAAAACCGGAGGCTTCATTCAGTGCTTTGATACCCAGGTTAACTTTCTCTGAATCGTGTCCGTCCACTAATGCATTCAGAAAAGTCACAAATACTTTGGCATAAGCCAGATCGCGGGAAACCTCAACACCTGAAACAGTTGCCATACCGATGCGGGGATCTTTCATTTCACGCTGTAAAATGATGGCAATCTCTTTTTGCATTTCCTGAGCAACGCGCTGAGTACGACTGAATTCTCTTGCCATTGTTTTATCTCCTGACATTTTGGGGGGCATAAAGCCCCCCAAGAATGGAATGAATCTCTACCCTGTTTTATTCAGGTTGTCGCCTGCTTAGGGACAACCTGAAATTTAACGGGTCAATTGTGGTTTTTAATCGATGGAGCGTTTCACTTCAACCACTTCGAAGACTTCAATCATATCGCCAACGCGAACATCATTGTAGTTCTTCACACCGATACCACATTCCATGCCATTACGGACTTCGTTGACATCATCTTTAAAGCGGCGCAGGGATTCCAGCTCACCTTCGTAGATAACTACGTTATCACGCAGTACACGGATTGGGTTATTACGCTTGATGTTACCTTCTGTCACCATACAGCCAGCAATCGCACCAAATTTAGGTGATTTGAAGACATCACGGACTTCTGCCAGACCCATGATTTGCTGTTTGTATTCTGGCGCCAGCATACCACTCATCGCCTGTTTAATTTCATCAATCAAACTATAGATAACAGAGTAGTAACGCAGGTCTACGCTTTCGTTTTCGATGATACGGCGTGCAGAAGCATCAGCACGTACGTTGAAGCCCAGAATGATAGCATTGGAAGCTGCGGCCAGTGTTGCGTCAGTTTCAGTGATACCACCTACGCCAGAACCAATGATCTTCACTTTAACTTCGTCAGTAGACAGTTTCAGCAGTGAATCACAAATTGCTTCGCATGTACCCTGAACATCAGTTTTCAGAACGATATTCAGTTCAGAGACTTTACCTTCTTCCATGTTAGCAAACATGTTTTCCAGTTTAGATTTCTGCTGACGAGCCAGTTTCACTTCACGGAATTTACCCTGACGATACAGAGCAACTTCACGTGCTTTTTTCTCGTCACGTACAACAGTCGCTTCATCACCCGCAGACGGTACGTTGGACAGACCCAGAATTTCCACAGGAATAGATGGGCCCGCAGTCATGACTTCCTGACCAAGTTCATTGCGCATCGCACGAATACGGCCATATTCAAAGCCACACAGAACGATATCACCTTTGTTCAGCGTACCGGATTGCACCAGAATGGTAGCAACCGGGCCACGGCCTTTATCCAGGAAGGATTCGATAACCACACCGTTTGCCATGCCAGAGTGAACGGCATTCAGTTCCAGTACTTCAGCCTGTAGCAGGATAGCTTCCAGCAATTCATCAATACCAAGGCCAGCTTTGGCTGATACATGCATGAACTGAGTTTCACCGCCCCACTCTTCAGGAATGATGCCGTACTGTGACAATTCGTTTTTCACACGATCCGGATCAGCTTCTGGCTTATCGATTTTGTTAACAGCAACAACAACCGGCACATTAGCAGCCTTCGCGTGCTGGATAGCTTCGATGGTCTGAGGCATCACACCATCATCCGCCGCAACAACCAGAACAACGATATCAGTCGCTTTAGCACCACGAGCACGCATGGAGGTAAATGCAGCATGGCCCGGGGTATCTAAGAAGGTGATCATACCTTTCTCAGTTTTCACATGGTATGCACCGATGTGCTGAGTAATGCCACCCGCTTCGCCAGAAGCCACTTTGGTTGAACGGATATAGTCCAGCAAAGAGGTTTTACCGTGGTCAACGTGGCCCATGATAGTGACTACAGGCGCACGTGGTTCAGCCTGAGTTTCACCAGTATCACGATCACTCATCAGCGCTTCTTCCAGCTCGTTTTCACGACGCAGGATAACTTTGTGACCCATTTCTTCAGCAACCAGCTGAGCGGTTTCCTGATCGATAACCTGATTGATAGTCGCCATTGCGCCCATCTTCATCATGGTTTTGATAACCTGAGAACCTTTGACTGCCATCTTGTTAGCCAGTTCAGCAACAGTGATGGTTTCACCAATCACGACATCACGGTTAACAGCGACGACAGGTTTATTAAAGCTCTGTTGCAAAGCACTAGGTTTACGCTGTTTACCTTTAGTACGGCCAACTGCACGTGCTTCTTCACGATCAGCTTTCGATTCAGAATGTTTGTTATTTTTCTTCTGGCGGGTGTTTTTGCCACCGCGACTGCGGGTACGACGATCGCCTTCAACTTTGGCGTCATTCTCATCTTCCGCATCACGGGCATGACGGGAAGTCGTTACGTGGTAGTCACTGTTGCTGCTGTCATTTACTTCAGCATCGTTGGACCATGTATCCTTATTCTCTTCTGCCATGCGACGTGCTTCTTCTGCTACACGTTTTGCTTCTGCTTCAACTTTACGGCGCATCTCTTCTTCAGCTTTGCGTTTTAAATTTGCTGCTTCAGCTTCACGGCGCGCTTTTTCATTTTGCGCTGCTGCCTCAGTTTGCACTGATTTAGACTTGGTTTCGGTATGTTGCTTAGTAGTCACTTTTTCTTTTTCCGCTGCCTCACGCTGAGCCTTTTCAGCCTCTTCACGTTTGGCTTTTTCTTCTGCTTCACGTTTAGCTTGCTTTTCTGCTTCGCGTTTAGCCTGTTCTTCCGCTTCACGTTGAGCTTGCTCTTCCGCGAGTTTCTTCGCTTCAGTTTCAAGCCGCGCTTTCTCTTCTGCCTCGCGCCGAGCCTGCTCTTCCGCTTCACGCTGCGCCTGTTCTTCCGCTTTAGCCTGTTCAATCGCGTCACGGTTCACATATGTGCGTTTTTTGCGGACTTCAATCGCTACCGATTTACTTTTGCCACCGGTGCTAGGGACGTTCAGTGTACTGCGCGTTTTACGCTGTAGTGTCAATTTGCCTGGCTGGCCACCAGTACCACCTTGTTCGCGGTTCAGGTGGGCCAGCAAAGCTTCTTTTTCTTTCTGGGAAACAGAGTCAGTTGCGGTTTTCTGAATGCCAGCATCAGTGAATTGCTGGATCAGGCGTTCAACCGATGTCTGGATCTCTTCTGCCAGTAATTTAACGGTTACCTCTGTCATTCTGTTCCTTCCTGCTACAGTTTATTTATGCATCATCGCCAAACCAACAGATATTTCGGGCTGCCATAATGAGTTCTCCTGCTTGCTCATCATTCAGTCCTTCGATATCAGATAAGTCGTCGATACCCTGTTCGGCAAGATCTTCCAGAGTACAGATGCCACGGGCAGCCAGATTAAACGCTAAAGCACGTTCCATGCCAGGCAAGTCCAGTAAATCTTGGGCTGGCTGCTGATCACCAAGACTCTCTTTCTGAGCCAGTTCCAGCGTTGTCAAGGCCGCTTTCGCACGTTCACGGAGAACTTCAACGGTTTCTTCATTAAGACCTTCTACAGCCAGAAGTTCATTAACTGGTACATAGGCCAGTTCTTCCAGTGTAGAGAAACCTTCTTCGACCAATAAGGTGGCGAAATCTTCGTCAATGTCGAGATGCTTGGTAAATGTATCAATAGAAGCGTGAGCTTCTGCCTGATGTTTTGCTTGCAGCTCTTCCGCAGTCATGACGTTCAGTTCCCACTGGTCATCACCACGATGTTTTTTCAGCAATTGTGCCGCCAGACGGACGTTTTGACCATTACGGCCAATCGCCTGAGCAAGATTACTGTTTTCCACGGCAACATCCATCGTGCAGTTATCTTCATCGACAACGATAGATGCAACATCCGCCGGAGCCATTGCATTAATGACAAATTGTGCCGGGTTATCATCCCACAACACAATATCAATTCTTTCACCGCCCAGCTCGCTGGAAACCGCCTGTACCCTTGCACCGCGCATGCCTACGCAAGCACCAACCGGATCAATGCGCTTGTCGTTAGTTTTCACTGCGATTTTAGCGCGGGAACCCGGATCACGGGCAGCAGCTTTGATCTCAATGATCTCTTCGCCAATTTCCGGCACTTCAATACGGAACAATTCAACCAGCATTTCAGGGCGGGAACGGGTGATGAACAACTGTGCACCACGTGCTTCAGGACGTACGTCATATAAGACACCACGTACACGGTCGCCGGGACGGAAGTTTTCGCGTGGCAGCATATCTTCACGCAAAATCACCGCTTCAGCGTTATTACCCAGATCAAGCGTAATGTTCTCACGGTTTACTTTTTTAACCTGACCGGTCACGATCTCACCCTGCTGTTCGCGGAATTGATCAACGACCATTGCGCGTTCAGCTTCACGTACTTTCTGTACGATAACCTGTTTTGCGGTCTGAGTTGTGATACGGTCAAAAGTTACCGATTCAATCTGGTCTTCAATATAACCACCCAGTTCAACTTCCGGGTCGTCAAATTTTGCCGCTTCCAGTGTGATTTCGCGGGTAGGCTGAGTGACTTCTTCTACCGCAATCCAACGGCGGAAGGTATCAAAATCACCGGATTTACGATCGATGCAGACACGAACATCGATTTCTTGCTCATATTTTTTCTTGGTGGCTGTCGCCAGTGCAATCTCTAATGCTTCGAAGATTTTTTCGCGAGGGAGAGATTTTTCATTAGAAACCGCTTCAACAACAGCCAGAATTTCTTTATTCATCCTAGTTGCCTCATCCGAACTTTAAAAGTGGGGTACCAGGTTCGCTTTCTGGATGTTGCTCAGTGCGAACACTTCGTCTTTTCCATCCACCGTAACCGTAATCATTTCACCATCAACGGCTTTGATAATACCTTGCCATTTACGACGATTTTGCATTGCCATGCGTAACATCAGGCTGACTTCTTCCCCCATGAAACGCTGGTAGTGTTCAGCCTTAAACAGTGGACGCTCAAGCCCCGGAGAAGATATTTCCAGGTTGTAAAGCCCTGGGATCGGATCTTCGACGTCGAGTACTGCACTGACCTGATGGCTAACATCAGCACAATCATCAACAGTGATACCCTCCTCACTATCGATATAGATTCGCAGTGTCGATACGCGTGCGCGAATAAACTCCAGGCCCACTAATTCATAACCTAAAGCTTCAACTGGTGCTGAAATCATCGCTGTTAATTTTTGCTCTAATGTGGACAAGCCCACCCCCAAGACATAAAAAAAGGGCTATATTAGCCCAGTAGTTCTGCTGTCAAATAACAAAAAACCCCGATACGCGGGGCTTTATGCAACTGGACCCTGTTTACTGCCAGTGGTCTCAACCAACTTCTTGTAATACCTATCAAAACTATACCTCATGAAGCAACCTGTCAAATCAGGGTTAATACCTCTATGGTCGCTAAGCTTATAACTGTTTGAAAAGGTACATAGTTGTTAAGAAGTGGTTGCGGGAGCCGGATTTGAACCGACGACCTTCGGGTTATGAGCCCGACGAGCTACCATGCTGCTCCATCCCGCGTTCGAAAACGTGGCAAATCTTACGCTGATAATACTAAAAACGCAAGTTTCTAGATTAATGGTGCCGAGGACGGGACTTGAACCCGTACGCCCGTTGTTTAGGCACTACCACCTCAAGGTAGCGTGTATACCAATTTCACCACCTCGGCACTGATTTTATAGGACTGTTATCTTAAGCGGCTAATAATAACTGTTTAAATAAACAACCCTACTTCAATTCTTTTACTGACTATTCCTGACAGAAAACTTTCTACCAAAAATTACTGAGGGATATCACTATTTGGTTTAGCTGGAGCTTCCGGTACAGCTGGAGTCTCTGCCTGTTTTTCAGTTTTTACAGGCTCAGCAAGGTTTTCCCATTTGCCGCTTGAACCCGTCCTATTCGTGGTCATATTTCCCAGAATCAGACTGATAACAAAAAACAATGTTGCAAAAACCGCTGTCATACGGGTCATGAAATTCGCAGAACCCGATGAACCAAATATTGTTGCAGACGCACCCGCACCAAAGGAAGCACCCATATCAGCACCTTTCCCCTGCTGCAACAGAACCAGAGCAATCAGCCCGATACCGACCAGCAAGAATATACCTAAAAGAGCTTCATACATATGTTGTACCCGTTTCCTCGTGGGATTTACCATAACTGTGACGTTATACTACGGTAACGTTATTCTGCATCACCCACTCAATTAGAAAAATTAACTGATTGAGCGGGTGTGAATACTAACCAAAGCATCTCAGACAAGCAAGGTTAATTTTAAATACTGGCGCTGATTGAGGAAAAAATCAACAAATCAGCTCATCCTTTTCACTGAGTCAGCGATACGATGCGCCAATGCGGTGACCTGTTCTTCGTCTTCTCCTTCCACCATAACGCGGATCAGAGGTTCAGTGCCTGATTTACGCAGCAGAACGCGACCACGGCCATCTAACGCGTTTTCAACCTCTTTAACCACTTCCAGTACCTGTTCAGATTGAAGAGGATCGTTCTTGCCCGCAAAACGCACATTGACCAGTACCTGAGGCAATAACTTCATGCCACTGCACAAATCATGCAGGGTCATGTCATTACGTACCATTGCGCTCAATACCTGCAAACCGGCAACAATACCATCACCTGTAGTGGTCTTATCCAGCAAGATGATATGGCCTGAATTTTCCGCGCCCAGACGCCAGCCTTTTTCCTGCAATTTTTCCAGTACATAGCGGTCACCTACTTTTGCACGTTCAAATGGAATACCGAGCTGCTTCAACGCCAGCTCCAGCCCCATATTACTCATCAACGTGCCGACGGCTCCGCCGCGCAGTTGCCCTTGTCGTAATGCTTCACGTGCAATGATGTAAAGTATCTGGTCTCCGTCCACTTTATGGCCCAGATGATCAACCATGATAATGCGGTCACCATCGCCATCAAATGCCAGACCAACATCAGCCTGTTCTTCCAGTACACGCTTCTGTAATAGACGAACATCGGTTGCACCGCATTCTTCATTGATGTTAATGCCATTTGGCTCGCAGCCAATGGCTATCACATCAGCACCCAGTTCTCTGAGAACATTTGGCGCAATATGGTAAGTCGCACCATTAGCGCAATCCAGTACAACTTTCAATCCATTCAGGCTTTGTTCACTAGGGAATGTGCCTTTACAGAATTCAATATAACGACCAGCCGCATCAACAATCCGATTAGCACGCCCTAATTCAGCAGATTCTACGCAAGTCAGTGGTTTTTCCATTTCAGCTTCAATCGCTTCTTCCACATCATCAGGAAGTTTGGTGCCATCAATGGAAAAAAATTTAATTCCGTTATCGTAGTAAGGGTTGTGAGAAGCAGAAATCACAATTCCGGCTTCAGCACGGAAAGTGCGTGTCAGGTATGCCACGGCAGGGGTTGGCATCGGGCCGGTAAATGAGGCTGATAACCCAGCGGCTGCCAGGCCTGCTTCCAGAGCAGATTCCAGCATATAACCAGAAATACGGGTATCTTTACCAATAATAATTTTGCGAGAACCATGGCGCGCCAGTACTTTACCCGCAGCCCAACCAAGTTTTAAAACAAAATCAGGGGTAATCGGACTGTTGCCGACTTTGCCTCGGATGCCATCGGTACCAAAATATTTACGGTTACTCATAAACTTCTTTCTTCCTTTGCTAAACGTATTCTTTGTTCATAGACGTTCTTTGTTCACAAATTGCCTATTGCTGACAACGTATTTTTCTCTGACAAAGTTGCCTGAACAATCTGCATTGCCTGCACAGTTTCTTTTACATCATGCACACGAATAATCTGAGCGCCTTGCATTGCTGCAATGACAGCACAAGCAACACTTCCCGTGACTCTTTCCTGAGGGGGTACATGAAGTAACTGCCCAATCATTGACTTACGCGACATACCAGCCAAGATGGGCACACCAAGATGATGGAATGCTTTCAACTGAGCCAATAATTGATAATTATGCGATAAATTCTTACCAAAACCGAAGCCCGGATCGATTATCAGGTTATCTTTTGCAATACCGGCCGCGATACAGCGCTCAATCTGAGCTTCCAGAAATGCTTTTACTTCCGCTATAACATCAGTGTAATGAGGTTCTGCCTGCATCGTTCGGGGCTGTCCCTGCATGTGCATCAAGCAAACGGGTAAGCCTGTTTTGGCAGCCTCTTCCAGCGCATTCGGCTCCTGTAATGAGCGAATATCATTGATAATGTGAGCACCTGCTTTTGCAGCTTCCTGTATTACGATAGCCTTTGAGGTATCAACAGAAATCCAGACATCAAAACGCCGGGACAAAGTTTCTATTACGGGCACAACACGGTCCAGTTCTTCCTGCTCACTGACCTCATCTGCACCGGGGCGTGTCGATTCCCCGCCGATATCAATAATCGTGGCACCTTCTTCAATCATGCTGACAGCATGGCGTAAGGCTGTATCTAGGGTATTGTGTGTACCTCCATCAGAGAAGGAGTCAGGAGTGACATTCAAAATCCCCATAACCTGTGGATGGGAAAGGTCAAGGATACTTCCTCTGGCTGTCAGTTTCATTGCTAGGGGGCCTTAATGTTAAAAACCCCAGGTTTGCCCCGGGGTTTAATCAGTACGGTCTGTCAAAACCAGAGGCAACCTGTTGCTGATGATTGCCCTTGGCCTGAGTAGATTATGCGGTTGGGTTACCATCCGCAGGTTTCGCAGACTGCTGCTGAGACGATGTATCCTGACGGTTATTACTATTATTGCTATTACCGCCATTTCTATTATCGCCTTCCCAACCTGCAGGTGGACGAACAGTAGTACGGTTCATCAGGTCATCAATCTGAGGTGCATCAATGGTTTCATACTTCATCAACGCATCTTTCATCGAGTGCAGGATGTCCAGATTATCCATCAGAATCTGACGGGCACGCTGGTAGTTACGGTCAACGAGAACCTTAACTTCCTGATCAATTAAGCGAGCAGTATCTTCCGACATATGTTTCGCTTTAGCGACCGAACGACCAAGGAAAACCTCACCCTCTTCTTCCGCATACAGTAGTGGCCCCAGTTTTTCTGAGAAGCCCCACTGCGTGACCATATTGCGAGCAATGGATGTTGCTACTTTAATATCGTTAGATGCGCCAGTAGAAACATTTTCTGGGCCGTAGATGATCTCTTCTGCAAGACGTCCGCCATATAAAGTAGAAATCTGGCTTTCCAGTTTCTGACGGCTGGCACTGATTTGATCACCTTCCGGCAGGAAGAAAGTCACACCCAATGCACGACCACGTGGGATAATCGTCACTTTATGAACCGGATCATGTTCAGGAACCAGACGACCAATAATGGCATGCCCTGCTTCATGATAAGCAGTAGATTCTTTCTGCTCTTCCGTCATGACCATTGAGCGACGTTCTGCGCCCATCATGATCTTATCTTTGGCTTTCTCAAATTCCACCATCGAAACGACACGTTTGTTGCCACGGGCAGCAAACAGAGCGGCTTCGTTCACCAGGTTTGCCAAGTCGGCACCCGAGAATCCAGGTGTACCACGGGCAATGATGGAAGCATCAATGTCGGTATCCAGCGGGATACGACGCATATGAACTTTCAGAATTTGCTCACGGCCACGTACATCCGGCAGGCCAACAACCACCTGGCGGTCAAAACGGCCCGGGCGCAGCAATGCAGGGTCCAGTACATCAGGGCGGTTGGTCGCAGCGATAACGATGATACCTTCATTACCTTCGAAGCCATCCATCTCAACCAGCATTTGGTTCAGTGTCTGTTCACGTTCATCGTGTCCACCACCCAGACCAGCGCCGCGCTGACGGCCTACAGCGTCGATTTCATCGATAAAGATAATACAAGGAGCGGCTTTTTTCGCCTGTTCGAACATATCACGAACACGGGAAGCACCTACACCAACAAACATTTCAACGAAGTCAGAACCAGAAATGGTAAAGAATGGTACTTTAGCCTCACCTGCAATTGCTTTCGCCAGCAGGGTCTTACCTGTACCCGGAGGCCCTACCATCAGGATGCCTTTAGGGATCTTACCACCCAGTTTCTGGAAACGGCCGGGTTCACGCAGGTATTCCACCAGCTCACCCACTTCTTCTTTTGCTTCGTCACAACCTGCAACATCTGCAAATGTCGTTTTGATCTGATCTTCCGTCAGCATACGAGCTTTGCTTTTACCGAAAGACATCGCTCCTTTACCGCCACCACCTTGCATTTGACGCATAAAGAAGATCCAAACGCCAATCAGCAACAGCATTGGGAACCATGAAATAAAGATAGACGCTAACAGGCCTTGTTGTTCTGGTGGTTCACCAACAACTTTTACCTGTTTGTTTAGCAGTGTATCCAGCAGCTTCTCATCTGGAACTGGCATATACGTGCTGTATTTTCCACCGTTGTCTTTCTTAGTGAAATCAATGTCACGACCAGAAATACGTACTTCACTTATTTGATTCTGTGATAACTCACTGATGAAGTTAGAGTAATCCACCCTACGACCACTAGAATCGCCGGGACCAAAACTCTGGAACAATAACATCAAGACAACTGCGATGACTAACCAGAGAATCAGGTTTTTCGCCATGTCACTCAAGGGATTAACCTCTTATTACAACTGTGTTAACAAATAGCAGCAGGGTACTACACTTTCCGCCCCGTCGCTACAATGTATACTTCACGCGAACGTGCCCGCGAAGCGTCCGGTTTACGAATTTTAACTTTCGTAAAAAGGGAGCGTATTTCCCTCAGGTATTCATCAAAGCCTTCTCCCTGAAACACTTTGACAATAAAACTGCCCCCAGGGGCCAGCACATCACGACACATATCCAACGCTAACTCAATCAGATACATGGATCGAGGAATATCGACCGCGGGGGTTCCACTCATATTGGGAGCCATATCCGACATGACGACCTGGACTTTATTATCACCAACTCTCTCAAGTAATGTTTTCAATACCTGCTCATCACGAAAATCCCCTTGCAGAAAATCAACGCCGACAATGGGATCCATTGGCAAAAGATCGCAGGCAATGACCCGACCACGTCCACCAATCTGACTGACTACGTATTGAGACCACCCACCTGGAGCAGCGCCTAAATCAACAACGGTCATGCCCGGTTTAAATATTTTGTCGCTTTGCTGTATCTCATCAAGTTTAAACCAAGCGCGGGAGCGAAGCCCTTTTTTCTGCGCCTTAAGAACATATTTATCACTAAAATGTTCTTGTAACCAGCGACTTGAGCTTGCTGAGCGTTTTTTATTGGCCATTGTTCTTTCCAACTGTTACTAACAGAGAGTCTTATTTTTTTCACTCTCTTATCAAACCACACCACACACTTATGGTGATAGATAAGAGATGGCGGTAGAATAGGTCGTTTTCAATCCCAACTAAGCAAAAAAACGATGACTCTTAACAAGAAACAAGTGCAATACCTGAAAAGTCTCGCTCATTCATTAAAGCCTGTTGTTATGATCGGTAACAACGGACTGACTGAAGGCGTATTGGCCGAAATCGAACAAACCCTTTCGCATCACGAGCTTATCAAAGTCAAAGTTGCAGGCGAAGACCGTGAAATCAAAACTTTGATCGCGGAAGCTATTGTTCGTGAAACTGGTGCATATAATGTGCAAATTATTGGTAAAATGCTAGTTCTCTATCGCCCTTCTGAAGAGCGTAAGATTAGTTTACCGAAATAATCTCGATATCTTTATACAAAAGTGCCATTTTATCATGACAAAAAAAGACCTCATCGGGCCTTTTCATTATCATTACCGGTATTATGACCACTTGCCATTCTCCTTCCCGCACCATTGTGTGGGAAGGAAAACTTAACTTTTAAGCTAAATATCAAACGTAATCGACGTTCAGAACTTCATATTCCACTTTACCGCCGGGTGTTTCAATCACAGCGACATCATCCACTTCTTTGCCAATTAAGCCACGGGCAATAGGTGAATTCACCGAAAGCAGATTTTCTTTGATATTCGCTTCATCGTCACCCACAATGCGGTAAGTCTGTTCTTCATCAGAATCAACATTCAGCACCGTTACCGTCGCACCAAAAATCACGCGGCCATTGTTGGTCATCTTCGTGATATCTATCACCTGCGCATTAGAAAGTTTAGCTTCAATTTCTTGAATACGGCCTTCACAAAACCCCTGTTGCTCACGGGCAGCATGGTATTCGGCATTTTCTTTCAAATCACCGTGTTCACGTGCCTCAGCGATTGCAGCAATAATTTGAGGGCGACGTACATTTTTCAAATGTTCTAATTCTTCGCGCAACTTATCCGCGCCACGTACCGTCATCGGAATTTGTTTCATTTATTAAACCTCTAAATCAATCCTAAGCCCAGACAACATCTTCCTGATTTTTGCAAAAGAACAACTTATTTTTGCAATAACAGTAGATTGCAATATATTGCAACACAATGAGCACACCCTATCAGGCGAGCTTCCAGACAATAAAAGGGGCGTAAACTACAGAATAGTCTGATAGTTCACATACACATTCTACCTGCTAATCTATCATTTTAACGTAGAGTTGGTGATGGATCATCGTTTACTTTTTCCTAGATTGCGTCTTAGTATTATTAATACAAATTTTATTGAAATACACCCACATTTATATGCGAGACCTATGGCTCTTTTAAAAGTTACCAGCAAAATAGCTTGTATGCTCAGTTTGAGCCTGAGCGTTTTTAGTGCAAATGCTTCTTCAATTGAGAAGAATATTGAATATTTGCCAGCAGGGGCCAATGTTTCATTTATCGCCCAAAAAGTCGGTGAAAAAGCACCTATTATTGATTATCGCGGGCAACAACTGGCATTACCGGCCAGTACTCAGAAAATAGTGACAGCATTGGCTGCCTTATTACAGCTTGGCAAAGATTTCCGTTTTGTCACAACTCTGGAGAGTAATGCCAATATTGAAGATGGCATATTAAAAGGTCACCTTATTGCCCGTTTTGTCGGCGATCCATCACTGACGCGTACGCAACTACGCAATATGGTAGAAAAGCTGAAACAATCCGGTATACAGCAGATTAACGGCGATCTCATCATCGACATTTCTATTTTTTCCAGCCACGATAAAGCGCCGGGCTGGGTATGGAATGATATGACCCAATGTTTCAGCGCGCCGCCCGGAGCTGCCATTGTCGATAAAAACTGCTTTTCTGTCCTACTCTATAGCGCAGAACAGGCTAATGAGCCAGCTATTGTTCACACGCCCTCTTTTTATCCTGTCAACGTCTTCAGTGAAGTTAAAACACTTGCTAAAGGCTCACCAGAAGCAAAATACTGTGAACTTGATGTGACCACAGGCGAATTAAACCGATATACCCTGACTGGCTGCCTGACGCAGCGCAGCGAACCCTTGCCGCTGGCATTTGCTGTCCAGAATGGGGCAAGTTATGTTGGAACTATTCTGAAAAATGAATTACGCATCGCCGGAATTGAACTGAAAGGCCACCTACGACGCCAATCACTTCCTCAGCCGCCCGAAAAAACGCTGGCAATGAATCATTCTGCACCTTTACCTGACCTGCTCAAGGTGATGCTGAAAAAATCAGATAATATGATAGCAGATACGGTTTATCGTACTCTGGGCCATTATTACTTTAATGTTCCCGGTACATGGCGATCCGGTTCGGATGCTATCCGCCAAATCCTAAAACAAAAAGCCGGTATTGATATCGGCAATGCGGTCATCGTTGATGGTTCTGGTCTTTCACGTCACGATCTCATTACCCCTTCAACAATGATGGAAATCCTGCAATTCATTGCACAGCACAACAATGAGTTGGATATGATCTCTATGTTGCCTAAAGCAGGTTTTGACGGCACGTTAGCCTATCGTCCGGGGCTTCATACTGCGGGTGTGGATGGTAAGGTATTTGCAAAAACAGGTTCACTGCAAGGAGTGTATAATCTTGCCGGCTTTATGACCGCAGCTAGTGGGCAGCAGATTGCTTTCGTCCAATTTATTTCATCCTACTCTGTTACCCCAGAAAACCTACGGAATCGTCGGGCTCCTCTGGTTCGTTTCGAGCATCATTTATATAAATCCTTATACCAGAATAATTGATAAGGAAATCATAAAAGAGAAATTCCAGAGAGAAAAAAGGGCGCTTTAACAAGCACCCTTTTTCATCATTAAAGCATCTGAAATAAGCGATTAACGTTTATAAATAAACTCAATGCCTTCTTCATCTTCTTCGTCCCAGTCATCATCCAGATCATCGGTCTCAGATGCCTGCTCCAACTGTTCCTTATGATAGTCATCCCACATGAATTCAACTTTTTCCGGCTGAGTGCCTTCTTCAGCATTCATCTGGCGAGGCTGAACTTTAATGAATTCCATGATATCCCAGCAGAGTTCTTTCACACCCTGACGATTCACGGCTGAGATCATGTAGTAGTCGCCTTCCCAACCCAGTTCATCCGCGATTTCTTTTGCTTTCAGCTTCGCTTCTTCTGGATCAGTCAAATCAACTTTATTGAATACCAGCCAACGTGGTTTTTCAGCCAGTTTCTCACTGTATTTATGCAGCTCGTTGATAATAATACGGGCATTTTCGACTGGATCAGATTCATCGATCGGGCAAAGATCAATGAGATGCAGCAGAACACGGCAACGCTCCAGATGTTTCAGGAAACGGATACCTAATCCTGCGCCTTCTGATGCACCTTCAATCAGACCCGGGATATCAGCGACTACGAAGCTCTGCTCATTATCCATACGCACAACACCAAGGCTTGGTACCAGCGTAGTAAATGGATAATCAGCTACTTTAGGTTTGGCTGCCGAAACCGCTCGAATGAAGGTGGACTTACCCGCATTCGGCATGCCAAGCATACCAACATCAGCCAGCAGCATCAGCTCCAGCATCAGGTCACGAGTCTCTCCCGGTGTTCCCATCGTCCTTTGGCGCGGCGCACGGTTCACTGAGGATTTAAAGCGGGTGTTACCCAGCCCGTGGAAGCCGCCTTTAGCAACCATCAGACGCTGCTCATGACGCACCATATCACCCAGAATCTCTCCTGTCGCGATATCGCGGATACGGGTTCCTACCGGCACTTTAATGGTAATATCCTGACCACGTTTACCGGTGCAATCGCGGCTCTGACCATTTTGCCCACGCTCAGCGCGGAAGGATTTTTCAAAACGGTAGTCAATCAGGGTATTAAGGTTTTCATCTGCCAACAGGTAAACGTCACCGCCGTCACCGCCGTCACCACCGTCCGGCCCACCTTTTGGAATATATTTCTCACGACGGAAGCTGACACAGCCATTGCCACCATCTCCCGCTGCAACCAGTATTCTGGCTTCATCTACAAATTTCATCATTTTTCTCCGTAGGATAGCCACTATAAAGCTGGATGGCAGATCGTACCCAGAGATGGCGTAATCCAAAATATAAAAAGCCCCGCAACACACATTGCAGGGCTTCCGATTCTATCGAAGTTCAAAAAACTTATTCAGCTACGATGCTGATAAATTTACGGTTTTTTGGACCTTTAACTTCGAATTTAACTTTTCCGTCAGCTAATGCGAACAGGGTGTGGTCACGGCCACAACCTACGTTGTTGCCTGCGTGGAATTTAGTACCACGTTGACGAACGATGATGCTGCCTGCTAATACAGACTCACCACCAAAACGTTTTACACCCAGACGTTTACTTTCGGAATCGCGACCGTTACGAGTCGAGCCGCCAGCCTTTTTGTGTGCCATTTATCTGCTCTCCTAATATCTTAAGCGATGCCAGTGATCTTAACTTCAGTGAACCACTGACGGTGGCCCTGCTGCTTACGGCTGTGTTTACGACGACGAAACTTAACGATTTTAACTTTCTCGCCACGACCGTGTGCAACAACTTCAGCTTTAACTTTAACGCCTTCGATTACTGGAGCGCCGATCTGGATTTCTTCGCCATTAGCGACCATCAGAACCTGGTCAAACTCAACAGTTTCACCTGTTGCGATGTCCAGCTTTTCCAAGCGAATTGTCTGACCTTCGCTTACTCGGTGTTGTTTACCACCACTTTGGAAAACCGCGTACATATAAACTCCGCTTTCCGCGCACCCCCTAAAATTCTTTCCAGAGCGCGCTATAAAATATTCACAATAGGGCGCGAATTCTACGCAAAAACCGTTTGGAAGACAAGTGCAGAATTAGAACAGATGAGAAAAAATCGGAGTTTTTCGATTGTCATTTATTTGAACGGTTTTTCAAGTACAATCAATAAAACGTGATATCTATTGATATACTAATTAATGAGCACAGCTCTGAATCAGAGTCCGAAGCCAAAACATGAACTTAGAATCGATAATTAAACTTACAGCTGATGATATGGCAGCGGTTAATGAAACCATTCTTAACCAATTAAATTCCGATGTTGCACTTATCAACCAGCTTGGCTATTACATTATTAGCGGCGGTGGTAAACGCATTCGCCCTATGATTGCCGTTCTGGTCGCTAAGGCACTGGGTCATGAGGGAGAGAAACATATCAAAGTTGCTGCACTGATCGAATTTATTCATACAGCAACCCTGCTTCATGATGATGTCGTAGATGAATCCGATATGCGTCGCGGGCGGGCAACGGCTAATGCCATGTATGGCAATGCAGCCAGCGTACTGGTCGGTGATTTTATCTATACCCGTTCGTTTCAAATGATGACTGACCTCAACTCAATGCGCGTGCTGAAACTGATGTCCGATGCCACGAATGTCATTGCAGAAGGCGAAGTGATGCAGTTGATGAATTGTAATGATCCGGATATTTCAGAAGATGATTACATGCGCGTCATTTACAGCAAAACAGCGCGTCTGTTTGAAGTGGCCTCGCACTCTTCCGCTATTTTGTCCAATGCAACCCCGGATCAGGAAGCAGCACTACGCGATTATGGTCGCTATCTTGGTACTGCATTCCAGTTGATCGATGATCTTTTAGATTACGATTCCGATGATAATACGCTCGGAAAAAATACCGGGGATGATCTGAATGAAGGTAAGCCGACACTTCCGCTCTTACATGCGATGAATCATGGAACTCCTGAACAGTCAGCCTTGATCCGCGAGGCGATTGAGAAAGGGAATGGCCGCCATTTGTTGGATACTGTGCTTACAACGATGAAACAGTGTGGTTCACTCAATTACACCCGTCAGCGGGCCGAGGAAGAAGCTGATAAGGCAATTTCAGCGTTACAAGTACTTGATGAGTCTCCATACAAAGCGGCCCTTGTGGGGCTTGCCCATATCGCTGTACAGCGACTTTCCTGAGCTTATGCAATCAGTATCTCAGACTGTTCAGTCTGAGATACTGCCTTTGGTTTCAACTTCTTGAATTCCTGTGTATTGTACAAGACTGGCTAGTCCTTTCCGTAAAATGAACTTAACCATGCGCTCCCTTTCGGGCTTGGTCAGTTGATAATAAGCTTCCACCCAAATCATAAACGGATCTTGCCGTTTGTTCCGGTAGTACTCAACCGAGCTTTCACTCACGGCCAGTACATTCAGAACATCTTCAGGCAGGCTGTTGACATGATATTCGAGGGCTTTTCCCTGCACTCCACGCTTACGACGCTGTTCCCAACCTTCACGTCTTGCCATCAGGTTCACCCCCTGAGGGGATGATGGCAGACCAGCGAGGCCAATGAGTTCCTTTGCAGAATACCATTCTTTTTTCATCTCTCTCTCCTCGCTTATTACCGGAGCAGTAAAGAGGAAACCAAATTCTATACCCTTTGTTTTTCAATTTGGCTTTTCAAAAGCTGGCTCAGGTAGCTAGAATTTTTTCCAAAAAACTTCTTATACCATCTCTTAATATCACTTCTGTAATTACCTCCTTTTCTTCATCCGTGAGTAAATTAAATGCACTTACCCAAATAGATAGAGGGTCTTGTTTCTGAACCTGATATTCAGGCGATATTTCATTAAGTTCCAGAGCTGATAATGTTGATTCAGGAAAACAAGAATAGTGATATTCAATTGCCCTACCCTGAACACCCGCTCGCTTTTGTCTCATCCATTCTTCACGTTTCGCTCTGGCATTCACTCCTTGTGGTGATCTAGGTAACTCACCTACACCGGTCAACTCCATTGCCGTATACCACTCTTTTTTCATAATGTTTCTCTATTTTTGTAACCAAGTTCAAAAAAGAAGTTATTAAGAAAAAATTAGAAATATTTTTAGAAAAAATAATGTTATTTTATTTTCTTAATAACAGATCCATGTTCGTTATTAATTTCACTCTAACGCTTTAGTTATACCACTAATGTGGCTCTAAATTTAATAGGAAAGGATTAAAAAAATGATTTCTATGAAATCGGATTGGCATCCTGCTGATATTATTGCTGCTTTACGTAAACGTGGAACAACTCTGGCCGCTGTTTCCCGTGAATCAGGATTAAGCTCATCAACTTTGGCGAATACTCTTTCTCGCCCATGGCCCAAGGGAGAATGGATAATAGCAAACTATTTAGGTATTCATCCGTCTGAAATATGGCCCAGCCGCTATTTCGATCCCCACACCGGAGAATTATTAGAAAGGAAAGTCAGAGAGAAAAAAGAATAATTAGCTATCAATATAATTATTGAAAAGAAAAACCGCTAACTGTATTTCAGTTAGCGGTTTTAGTTATCTAATATATTTAAGTTAATTCGTATATTAATAAATTACGAATTAATTGAATTAACCATTAATAAATTTTTCGCCTAATTCAATATCTTTTTTCAGAACGTCTAACATATTATTCAGTGCGTTTTGTTCAAACTCACTCAGTTGACCAATATCTAAACGTTCTTCAATACCATTTTTACCTAAGCGAATAGGTTGTGCGAAGAAACGAGCGTGTTTGCCATCACCTTCCACATAGCTGCATTCGATAACATTGCTGTCACCCTGCAGAGCACGGATCAGGGAAAGACCGAAACGCGCAGCAGCTTGTCCCATAGACAAAGTTGCAGATCCGCCACCCGCTTTTGCTTCAACAACTTCAGTACCAGCATTCTGGATACGTTTTGTCAGAGCTTCAATTTCTTCAGCAGTGAAGCTCACACCCGGGATCTGAGACAGTAATGGCAGAATAGTTACCCCAGAGTGACCACCAATAACAGGAACTTCCAGCTCTTCTGGTTTCTTGCCTTTCAGTTCAGCAATGAAGGTATTAGAGCGGATAATATCCAGTGTTGTTATACCAAACAGACGGTTTTTATCGTAAACACCCTCTTTTTTCAGAACTTCAGCAGCGATGGCTACAGTCGTGTTCACAGGGTTAGTAATAATTCCGATTAATGCTTTCGGGCATGTTTTAGCAATCTGCTGAACCAGATTACGGATAATGCCTGCATTAATATTAAATAGATCAGAGCGATCCATACCAGGTTTACGTGCCACACCAGCAGAAATCAATACAACATCTGCACCTGCCAGTGCTGGAGTTGCATCTTCACCCGCAAAACCAGTGACCTTCACGGCTGTCGGGATATGGCTCAGATCGGCAGCAACGCCTGGGGTTACTGGGGCAATGTCATACAAAGAAAGTTCTGAACCTGAAGGAAGCTGGGTCTTGAGTAGAAGGGCAAGTGCCTGACCAATACCACCGGCTGCACCGAGAACTGCAACTTTCATCCTGATACTCCTTTAAAAATTAAGTGCTGTAATAAACTGAAATCTGTCTGGTTAAGAGGCTTAATTTACCCTATTCAATACAGGTATGGGATAAGCCTTCTGCCTTACTCATCACTACGTATTAAAAACAATCTGTTAACAGCCAGATTATCTACCTAATAGCCTGAGGATGGAACACCAAAGTTCTTTATTTTAGACAAAATGCTTATCTGTTAATGAGATAACGGGCACTTTTTTAGGAATTATTCTTGCTATCTTATGAATTAATGAGTTAATTAATCTGTTATTCTCTTTTACTGCAAGTGATTCCATTTTATTAACAATATATTTACCTTGCTCAATCATGTAATTATGCAGCCTATCACGGTCTTTCAGTCCCTTCCTTGCATAAAAATTCACTCTTTTGCATAATATTGACTTCATAACGGATTCAACGATGGTGAAATATGCGAATTCCTTCGAAACAGGAAGATTTGGTAAAAGCGTTCAAAGCATTACTTAAAGAAGAAAAATTCAGTTCTCAGGGCGAGATTGTGGCAGCGCTTCAGGAAGAAGGCTTTGAAAACATTAACCAATCTAAAGTTTCCAGAATGCTGACAAAATTTGGTGCAGTCAGAACCCGCAATGCAAAAATGGAAATGGTCTACTGTCTGCCAGCTGAATTAGGTGTTCCTACTGCCACCAGCCCATTAAAAAATCTGGTCTTGGATGTCGATTATAACCATTCAGTCGTGGTTATTCGCACTAGCCCCGGCGCAGCACAGTTGATTGCCCGTTTGCTGGATTCATTAGGTAAAGCGGAAGGGATCCTGGGTAGCATCGCCGGAGATGATACTGTTTTTTCTACGCCGACAAAGGCCGTTACAACAACACAGCTCTATGAAGCTATACTCAATTTGTTTGATCAAGAACTGTAAATTAATCATAGGCTAAACGCTATTTAGCCAGACAGAGGATCGCCCGATCATTGCGATCCTCTCACATGAACAATCAGGCTGCCTGTTCCTTCTTGTTCAAAGCCATCAGTAATTTCTCATGAATACCACCAAAACCGCCATTACTCATAATCAATATATGATCGCCGGGCTGCGCTGATTCAACGATCATGCGTACCAACGCATCTATATCAGAACACCAACGGGCGGGTTGAATACACTGTTCAGCAATTTCAGCAACTTGCCACGGAATATTACCGGGCTGAAACAGAAATACTTCATCTGCACGGCCCAGAGAAGGCGCAATTTCATTTTTGCTCATGCCGAGTTTCATGGTGTTTGAACGAGGTTCCAGCACAGCAAGAATACGCGCCATACCCCCAACTTTACTTCTCAATGCTTCCAGTGTTGCCAGAATTGCTGTCGGGTGATGAGCAAAATCATCGTAAATAGTGACGCCATTCACCTTACCCACTAATTCCAGACGGCGACGGGCATTGATAAAGTTACCCAATACCTGACAAGCGTCCGCAGGTTGTACTCCAACATGGTAAGCTGCTGCAATGGCCATCAAGCCATTCTGCATATTATGTTCACCCACTAATGACCAGCTAACTTCACCGACCAACTCACCATGATGGAACACCTGATAAGTGCTGCTGTCCTGAGTCGTTTTTTTTGCCTGCCAGCTCCCTGTTTCCCCGGTATATTCCAATTCACTCCAACATCCCATGCCGATAACCTGTTTCAGATTAATGTCATGATCAGGAGCAAGGATCTTACCGATTCCCGGCACAACTCTGACAAGGTGATGGAACTGTTTTTGAATCGCCGCCAAATTTTCGAAAATATCGGCATGATCGAATTCAAGATTGTTCATAACGAGCGTGCGGGGGCTGTAGTGGACAAACTTTGAACGCTTGTCAAAAAAAGCGCAATCATACTCATCCGCTTCAATCACGAAAAACGGGCTTTCACCCAGTTGTGCTGAAACTTCAAAATTACCCGGTACGCCGCCGATCAAAAATCCCGGCTTATAACCGCAGGCTTCCAGAATCCATGCCAGCATTCCCGCTGTTGTTGTTTTGCCATGTGTTCCTGCAACCGCCAGAACCCAACGCTCCGGCAAAACATGATCATGCAGCCACTGCGGACCGGATGTATAAGGAATACCTCGATCCAAAACCGCCTCAACACAAGGATTACCCCGCGTCATGGCATTACCGATGATCACCATATCTGGTACAGGATTGAGTTGTGAAGGATCGTATCCTTGGATCAGTTCAATACCCTGATTTTCCAACAGAGTACTCATAGGAGGATACACATTGGCGTCGGAGCCGGTAACTTCGTGGCCTAACGAGCGAGCGAGGATTGCCAGCCCTCCCATGAAAGTTCCGCAGATGCCAAGAATATGAATACGCATTTATTTCTATCCGATATCATGAAGTGTATCACTATTCTAACCATCAAATCATAGATTAGAAATGCAATGGCCTATCAATCATTCTATTCTTTAGCTAAACTGCCCGCACTTAAGTGCAACACAAATGTGCTGCACTCTTTTAAAATCATAACCAAATCAGGGCCTTCGTCATGAAAACATTAGGCGAATTCATCGTCGAAAAACAGCACGACTTTCCTCATGCTACAGGTGAATTGACCGCATTACTTTCTGCTATCAAACTGGGTGCCAAGATCATTCATCGGGACATCAATAAAGCAGGTCTCGTAGATATTCTGGGTACTAGCGGTGTTTCAAATGTTCAGGGTGAAGTTCAGATGAAGCTGGACTTGTATGCCAATGAAAAACTCAAGGCAGCACTGAAAGCTCGCGGTGAAGTAGCTGGTATCGCTTCTGAAGAAGAAGACGACATCGTCATCTTTGATGGCGACCGGGCAGAAAATGCAAAATATGTTGTTTTGATGGACCCACTGGATGGTTCTTCGAATATTGATGTAAACGTTTCCGTCGGTACTATTTTCTCCATTTACCGCCGGATTACACCGATCGGGCAACCGGTGACTGAAGAAGATTTTCTGCAACCGGGCCATCGTCAGGTTGCGGCTGGTTATGTCGTCTACGGCTCATCCACCATGTTGGTTTACACCACTGGCTGTGGTGTTCATACCTTCACTTATGATCCTTCTCTGGGTGTCTTCTGTCTGACTCATGAAAAAGTTCAGTTCCCGGCAAAAGGCAATATGTATTCCATTAACGAAGGGAACTACATTAAATTCCCTCTGGGTGTGAAAAAGTACATCAAATATTGTCAGGAGCAGGATGAAGAAACTCAGCGTCCTTACACTACGCGTTATGTTGGCTCACTGGTTGCTGACTTCCATCGCAACCTGCTGAAAGGTGGTATTTACATTTACCCAAGTACAGCCAGCCATCCGACCGGTAAATTACGTCTGCTGTATGAGTGCAACCCGATTGCATTCCTGGCTGAACAAGCTGGCGGCAAAGCCAGTGACGGTACAAGCCGGATATTGGATATCAAACCAAGCGAGTTACACCAGCGCGTTCCTCTGTTTGTCGGAACCAAATCGATGGTGGAAAAAGCCGAAAGTTTTATGGCTGAGTTTCCCGAAGAATAAATCGATTTATTAAATAGTTAATTGAAGAGACGGTGTTTCGTCTCTTCAATTGAAGAATATTATTTATGGTGAATACGTTCATCTAGCGTATCAAGAATAAACGCATTAATGGACATCTGGTGCTCCGCAGCCGCTTGGATTAAACGCTCGCCAAAGGACTCAGGATAACGCAATGTGAAGTTTTTTGTTTTTTCACGCTGTTGATAGGGTTCGATATCAGCAATACGGCAATCCTCCAGATATTCATCCAGTGATAACCGCCCTTCGGTATGTAACCCAGCGATACTGTCAGCTACAAAATCACAATAACCAGATAATCCTAAAAATTTTCCCCGAAACATTCTAATTTCAGGTACATAACTAATAACAGCCTGATGCTCGGCTATTTCCATAATATTAGTGTGTTTTTTACTCATAATGGCATGACTCCGATACTCTCCAACCATTCCCGTAAACCAACTACAGCACCTTTATCTGTATCGGGAGACGGATGAGGACGATGAAAATTGGCGATACTGCCATTTAATACAAATTTACAACGCGAACCTCGCCCTTCCTTGATCTCTCCACCTAATGCTTTAATAAGAGATTCAATATCTGACCATTTAATCCCAGAAGGAATAGGCGTTTTAAATATTTGATCTAATGTGCGTCTCTGCCTCGTTCGAAGCGCTGAAATCTGTTTATCCATAATCTCAATACACTACGACTTCAAATCATGAAGTCATATTAGAGCTACTGTAAAAAGAAATCAAATCCCTTTATTTCTAACTCTTGTCTGATTTCTTTCATCCTGTCTTTATAAAGAAATACACCTTTCATAAATTATGGTTCACTCCGCGGATCAGAAAAATGGAATTACTTTAGGCCTGTTTTGGCTATAATACCCCGCACTCCATTTTGGTTTGAAATTGAAGGAAACCTTTTATGAGCCTGAACAACGTACCGGCGGGTAAAGAACTGCCAGAAGACATCTACGTTATCATTGAGATCCCGGCAAATGCGGATCCAATTAAATATGAAGTCGACAAAGACTCCGGCGCTCTGTTTGTAGACCGTTTCATGTCAACGGCTATGTTCTATCCGTGCAACTACGGTTACATCAACAACACTTTGTCCCTTGATGGTGACCCGGTTGACGTACTGGTTCCAACTCCATACCCATTGCAGCCAGGCTCCGTTATCCGCTGCCGCCCGGTTGGTATGCTGAAAATGACCGATGAATCCGGTGAAGATGCTAAACTGGTTGCTGTTCCTCATACTAAACTGAGCAAAGAATACGATCACATTAAAGATGTGAACGATCTGCCAGAACTGCTGCGTTCTCAGATTACCCATTTCTTTGAACACTACAAAGATCTGGAAAAAGGCAAGTGGGTAAAAGTTGACGGCTGGGAAAATATTGAAGCCGCTAAAGCTGAAATCCTGACTTCTTTCGAACGTGCTGCAAAAAAATAATCCTGACGGATAACAGCAAGTTTTGATCGTAAAAAACCTCTGTGTTCTTATCGGCACAGAGGTTTTTTGTTTATACACTTCGCCTTTCAAGTTGCCTCTTTGTTGGCTACGCTCGTTCACCCCAGTCACATAGTTATCTATGCTCCCGGGGATTCTCTCCCTTGCCGCCGCGACGCATCTTGAAATTCATTGTGTATAGTTATTAAAGTGATCCTAAAATACACTACAGACCGTTATTTTTCTTCGTGACGTTTCAGCCAGTCACCACTTTCTATTCGGGTAAGACCCTCGACAGATAACATATACAAATAAATCCATGCACTGCCGTAGGGGGTTTTGATCAATTCCCTTTGATATTCCTGAGTGTTCTTTTTCAAATCATCCAGTTCAGTCAAAATAGATGATGTAATGCGATAAACTTCACATTCAAGAGTGCCTTCGCCGCGGACTACCGCGGGATAATGCCCCAGGTCATAAATTTCATACCCCTCAAGCCGATGCTCCCCTAAAAGTTGGGCATAGGTCATCCAGTGGTGATTGCCTTGTTTGCGCCTCAGGCTACCATAAACAATAACTCGCATCGTTAAAACTCAAACTCATAGAGCAGATCTAAAGCCTGATCAATACCAGATACCGCTTCCAGATACAATCTTGGCATTACTCGGTAACGTAGGGTCAGAGTTGCCAGTGAGTCAAAAATGCCAACGCCATATTTTACCTGTAAGTCGTTGGTAATTTTACCACTCACAACAACCTGCGATTTATTACCAATTCCCTGAGTATCCAAAGCCAGATCAGAGACACCAAAGGTTTCACCTATTTTGCCTACTAATTTACCGCTCTGGGCAACGCCGAGGCCGATCAGCATAGAAGTCATCTGGGAGTTGTCAGAGCCTCCCTTCTCTAAACCTTCACCACGCAACAAGTAAGAAAGTGCTTCCTGTTGCGATTTAACCGGCTCAGAGAAAATTTCAATTTTAGGCTTATCTGCCAGCCCCATCACCCTCACACCAGCGATGACATTATTCGCTGTCGATTCAGGATTGCGGATTGCTTCAATATTCAACAGGGGTTGATCCGGTGGGCCAGAGAACATAATCAGCCCCTTGCGCACCTGTAAATCCTGCCCATAAGCACGAAATTGACCATCCGGAATATCAATTTGACCATTCAGCGCCAGACCTTGTTGATCCTGAATAACTTTCAGATCGCCTTTCAACTGGGCATTCAAGCCAAATGCATTCAAGCGAACATCATTACCTATGTGAATATTTAAGTCACTTTGAATCAAAATGGAAGACTTTTTCTTTTCTATCGGCTGAAGATTTTTATCCAACATAACTTCGTCAGAAGAAATACCTACGGCAGATTCAGGCAACTCTTGTACAGTAATACGGGCCCATGGGATACCCACACTACCATTGAGCTTCAATAAATGGGGTGTTGCCTCAAAAACCAAATCAGGACTGACATCTATTTTAACCATGGGTGGCACAGTCACCCGCAGTTTATCCCCATAAGCAGTGACTCTGGCAGACCAGGCGTTTAAATTACGCCAGTCTGCATTCCCGTGGAGATTAAGCTGCCCCTGAGGGGTTTTAATGACACCTTCCAGATCTGAACGGACGCCATCAAAATAAACGGATAACTGGCTCTGGTTAATATCAAATGGCAGCCAGTGACTATTAACCTGTAAAACATCTGCCTTCAGAAAACCATACAACAATGGATTCTTGGCACTCCCGCCAAGGTTCAGATTTGCATTCAAAGTTCCGTCAGCTTTTTCACCTTTGTCCAAAATGGGCTTAATCAGCTTAAGAGAAAGAAAACGGGCATCGACATTACCCGATAATTTACGTCGTCCCGCCAAATCATCTATCTGAACATTACCATCTAATTGGCCATTGCCGACCAGTTTAAACAACCACGATAAATCAACCTTCCCGTTTTTTAAGCCAGCATTCAAAGTCAACCTTTCGAAATCAACGGGTAACGTAGAACCTTCCACAATCTGTCGAAGCTGAACACCATCACCTTCAAGCGCCATTTTTACCTGTGGTAATTGATGCCCTTCCGTCCATTTGACATTAGCATGACCACTGAATATCCCTTTTAGCTGAGTTGTCTTATCCAGATATGGCTGGATCATGGCAAGATCAAAACGCTCCAGTATGATATCAGCCTGCCCGCTGCTGCCTGCTTCTATCGGTTTCGGGATACAGAGCTGAGCATTCGGGTTCAGCCAACAATGAGTGCCCACGAGCACTTTCTGCTGTGAATGTTGGTAATCAAACGTCACGGCTTTACTTAAACGCCACTCGCCAACAGGCGTATCAAAGTAAGTATTATTGATATTACCTTTCCAGCGTTCCTGTTTACGGTCAAAACTGCCATTCAGAGCCAAATGGCCTGATACAGGGCTTCCATCCACCCGTAATTGCAGTTCATGCTGTCTTTCTGTGCCCTTGGCGTTAAGCTCCAGATTATTGATAGCCAAGTCCGCCTGTTTCAGCTGCTGAATGATGACTGATAACCGGCCTTCAATTTGATCCGTTGAACGTAAATCACCTTTAATAACCGCGCTATCTACCGACAAATCATTTTGCCAACGCACACCACGCGCGTTTAAGTCTGCAACGACCTGAGGCGCTTTGAGGTTGCCACGCAGTTTCAAATCCCCCATAACCACACCAGACAGCCCCGGTAACAGGCCATTTAATTGCGGTGCATGAATATCGCCATCCAATTCCCATTTTTCATCAGTAAGACTGCCTTTCACATCCAGCGTATTACGCCCGAAAATAACGTTAAATTGGGGGATATCCCATTGTCCCGCTGCATTGCCGGAAACTTTGCCATGCATTTTGATACTGTTCTGTTTCACATGACCATCAAGGGCTATCTCAGGTAACTGAAGCTGCCAGCTCCCACCGTATAAGCTACCTCGAACCGCTACCTTACCGTCTATTCTGGCAGGCCATTCCGGCCACTGTTTTTCAGTGTCAATACCATGCAGGTGCAACTGAGCATTCCAGCTAATGGCTTTACTCCAGTCAACCACACCTGTGAGATCGGCATTGCCCTGTAATGCAGACAGGCGCAAACGAGTGAGTCGGAGCAGCTCCTCATTTCCCTTTGCATCCAGAACCAATAATGCCGGAGGAAGTTCATTCCCTTTAATATCAGAGCGCAGGGAAAGGTCATAATCGCTGGCTTTACCATTCAGGTGTAACCTGACATCATTAAGCTGATATTCCGCTTCTTCCGTTAATGGCCATTGTAGGTGTTTACTGACCAGTGTCAGGCGCATAGGTAAGTTTGCTTTAGCTAATTCCGCCTGAACATCCAGATCCGCATCCACGGGCCCTGCAAGATTTAGTACCAGATTCAGTTGCTGTAGCAAGGCCCCATTCAGTTTTGCCTGAAAATGTTGTCCTTTGACCGGTTCCAGCGTAGTACTACCCTTAACTGACAATTTAACCGGCCACTGTTCTGCAAGCTTTGCCGTTCCCTGTATTGTTAAAGAGCCTTCCGGCGCACTCACGCTAAAGTTTTTGATATCTACATCTTGCCCCTGATTACTGGCTTTCAGCTCCACATCATTGATGGTGATATCGGTATCCCCCGTCAAACGAAGCTGGCGACCGTGAATATTTTCTACCGTGATATCAAGAGGAATAGGAACCGCAGGCAAGTCTGCCAAAAGTGGCTTGGCAAACAGCGTCTTTAAAATTTCACCCAATGATTGTTCAGATTCAGTTTTTGGCCGGGGTTTTTGTTCAGCAGGCTCAACAGGCTTTTTGGGTAGTGCAACCAAAAGATTGCTGATTTGTATTGGCCTTAACGTCAGATGCTTTTCCTGCCACTGTGCTCCCGCATTAAATTCACCTAAATCAATCGCGATATCGTCGACTTTGACGTGAATATTCTTTAAAGAAAGCAGATCTAACTCGATAGGATACGGCGTTTTCAGTTCAGTTAATGGCTCAGACTCCGGCGATTTCTCTGATGGCGGAAGCTCTGCTGTATTAACCAGAACAGAGACGCCTTCCGTTGTCAGAGCATTGGCGCAGATATGGCTGCGATGTAAACAGGAAAGCCGTAGTGAAAGGTGAAAATTATCAGCATTAACATCGATACCCGGCATCTTATATTTAATGCCTTTCAGCGTTAAATCACGCCAGCCACCACTGACACTTGCTATCTCCAGCCCCGGCACCAAACGCGTTGCACTGTTAATCATAAAATGCAGGCCGGTTTGTGTCGTCACTAATCCCACAACCGTGATTAACAACAAGCCAACAATCAGCAGGAAAGCAATACTAACTCTTTTTACCCACCTCATAGTTCAGCCCCTAAGCCAATGTAAAACTGAACCTCATGATTATTTTTGTCCCCTACCGGAGAAGCAAGGTCGAACTTAATCGGCCCGACGGGAGAAGCCCAGCGCACGCCAATACCTGCACCGGTTTTGAAGTTACTCCTTTTGATATCATTGACTGCTTCGCCGGTATCCACAAACATCGCTCCCCACCAGTTGCCATGAACATTGTATTGATACTCCAGCGAGCCAATAACCAGTTTTGATGCACCTGTCAATTTACCATCACTGTCTTTAGGTGAAATTTTCTGATACTTGTAACCACGAATACTGCGATCGCCACCAGCGAAGAAACGCAAATCCGGCGGCACCCGCTCAAATTGATTGGTTTCTATCCAACCAAGATCACCACGCACAACAAAACGATGTTTATCACGTAACGTCCTGATCCAGACGTGATGAGCCTGTAACACCATAAAATCTACATCTGAATGCCAGGTTGTATCAGAGATATCAATTGAATAGCGCTGGCTATCCCCCCAATAAGGCATTGTGCCCCCACGCTGGCGGATTCGGCTGACATTAGCTCCCGGATAAAGCAACGCGGTGGTATTAGTCACATTAGCCTGTGTAAAGTGGCTTAGGCTCCAGCGCAGGTTGACACCATAGCGCCATCCGGTGGAGAGATCCCAGTTGCGGGAGAGGTTTAAAGTTGCTGTATCAGAAGTGGTATCGTTGAGTTCTTTACGTTTATAACCGGTTTGCAATTCGTAATACTGCTCAAGCGGGTTAGCCTTAAGTGGCATTTTATAAGATGCATCAATCACCTGATCACGCCTGGAAACATTGATACTGGTGCTTAAACTATGCCCACGGGAATTCAGCCACGGTTTTTTCCATTTAATCTGAACACGGGGACCAACATCTGTTGCATACCCTCCACCTAACTCAACATAGTTGGCAGAGCGGGGAACTAATGACGCATCCAGCGGTAATATTTTATCTTTACTCTCCCGGCCCGTTTTAAAATCAGGTACGACAACCGCTGAGTTAAACCAGCCGGTATCAGCCAAACGACGGTTAAGTTCTGCCAGCTCTTCCGAAGAGTAATAATCACCCTCTTTAAATGGCACCAGATTATTCAGGTAGTTTTCGCGGATTTGTGAACCCTGAAATTTAACAGGGCCAAAACGATAACGCTGCCCGCTATCGAAATCAAAATCCCAGTAAGATATATGCCGTTCTTTAGAGACTTCCAGCTCACTTTTTTTCATTTCGGCATCAAAATACCCTTTCCTGAGAGCAAGATTATTCAGCGCACTCTTAAAACTTTCATACTCACCATGATTCAGGATCGTCCCATCCTTCGGCATATTTTTTTTGATCATTGCCGCATAATCAGGATCGGTTCTGGCTCCGCCTTCCAAATCAACTTTAACACCGGCAATCCGAACCGGTTCCCCTAACGTGACTTTCGCTGTTAAAACAGGGCGGGAAGGCGGAATATTTTCCTGATAAGTGAATTCAATTGTAGGCTCATAATATCCCAGTGGCCTGAGTCCTTTTCGTATAGCTTTCTCAACACGGGCACGAAAACGTCCATCGGGAGAAACTTCATCAGTACTAATGTTTGAGAGCTGCACTCTGGCATTTTTTTCCAGTTCGCCAGAAAGTCCTTCCACTTTCAATCGTAAATTTGCACTATAAGCCGATGGAGTTGCGATAGACACACAAAGCACAAATATGAAAGAGTATCGTGACACGCTCACTCCTAATACATTTATTTAGGGGTAGTATTCAGCAGTATAAAAATACTGCCATAAATTAATTTTGGTAAAGCTTTATAGATACACAAGCAACGCTATAACCATAAAATAGATGATAAACAGGAGAGAATCTTGCCAAATTCAACTAACGAAAGCCAACATGTTTCTGAACAAAGTGCATTACCCGGTCGAGAATTACCATTAACTGTATCACCCTATCATTACGTTACACAGCATGCGATAGATAACATCCCTGAAAATATGGAAATTGCGTATATCGGAATGGGGTGCTTCTGGGGTGTTGAGCGCCTGTTCTGGCAACAAGAAGGGGTTTATACCACTTCAGCCGGCTATAGTGGCGGCATTACGCCTAACCCGACCTATGAAGAAGTTTGTTCAGGATTAACCGGGCATGCTGAAGTTGTCAGAATTGTGTTTGACCCGACAAAAATTACCTATAGCCAATTATTAAAACTGTTCTGGGAAAATCACGATCCGGCACAGGGGATGCGTCAGCATGGTGATATTGGTACACAATATCGTTCCGCTCTTTATACTGTTTCTCCTGAACACTATGCACAGGCAGTCGCCAGCCTTGAGCAATATCAGTTAGCGATGGATGCGAATGGGGATCAGCGCACGATCACCACAGAGATCCGGGCAGCCGGCCCCTTCTATTTTGCGGAAGATTATCACCAGCAATACCTGATGAAAAACCCTGAAGGATATTGTGGACTGGGAGGAACGGGGATCTGTTTCCCACCTACGTCCAGAAACTAGCCAGTTTAGTCAACCCAATGTTATAATTATTTGACTAAATTCATTTAACTTACGGCATATTATCATTGTCGTAAGTTTTTATTTGTGTAATTTTTCACTCCTTTCTTCAGTGTTATTCAAATAAAAAACTACCCTGCCACTGAAGATAAGACATGGATACTTTATGTTAAACAGTTTATTAATCATACTTTTGCTTTGTGCTATCAGCGCATTTTTTTCGTTATCTGAAATTTCTCTGGCAGCTTCAAGAAGAATCAAACTAAAACTGATGGTGAACGAGGGAAATATTAATGCTGCCCGCGTTCTTAAGTTACAGGAAACTCCGGGCCGGTTTTTTACTGTCGTACAGATTGGTCTGAATGCAGTAGCAATCCTCGCGGGTGTTGTTGGAGAATCGGCATTTTCACCTGCCATTAAGTCACTACTGACCAGCTTCATGCCCCATGACTGGGCAGAGCAACTCGGCTTTATCTGCTCTTTTATTATCGTCACCAGCCTTTTCATTCTACTTGCTGATCTAACACCTAAGCGTCTTGGAATGATTAAGCCTGAAGCCGTTGCTATCAGGATTGTTAACCCAATGCGTTTTTGTCTGGCAATATCCCGGCCTTTAGTCTGGCTATTCAATGGGCTTGCGGACTGCATATTCAAGATTTTTAAAATCCCGATGGCCCGTAATGAAGATATTACCTCTGATGATATTTATGCTGTCGTTGAAGCTGGTGCTGTCGCAGGGGTATTACGTAAGCAAGAGCATGAATTAATTGAAAATGTTTTCGAACTGGAATCCCGTACGGTTCCGTCTGCCATGACCTCCCGCGAAAGCGTGATTTATTTTGATAAGAATGAAGACGAAAACAGTATCAAAGAAAAGATCTCTACTCATCCACACTCAAAATTCCTTGTGTGTGATGGCGATATCGACCATGTCATGGGTTATGTAGACTCCAAAGATTTACTGAACCGTGTTCTGAGTGGGCAAAGTCTCAACCTGAAAAGTGGTGTTCAAATCCGCAATGCATTAATGATCCCTGATACCCTTTCGCTATCTGACACACTGGAAAGTTTCAAGGCTGCCGGAGATGACTTCGCCATCATTCTGAATGAATACGCGCTGGTAATGGGTGTGATAACGCTGAATGACGTCATGACGACTCTCATGGGAGATTTAATTGGTCAGGGTCAGGAAGAGCAGATTGTTGTCCGTGATGAAAATTCCTGGTTAGTCGAAGGCGGCACGCCTATCGAAGATGTGTTACGGGTTTTGGATATTGAAGACTTCCCGGACTCCAGCAATTATGAAACCATTGCTGGCTTTATGATGTTCCGTCTGCGGAAAATTCCGAAACGTACCGATTATGTGAAGTTCAGTGGGTATAAATTCGAAGTGGTCGATATTGATAATTATAAAATCGACCAACTACTGGTAACCAAAATTGTTGATACCCCAACCCCTTCCAGTAGCCACGCAGAGCAGGCAATATCTGAATAACGCCCAATAATAAAAAACGGCCGAAAGGCCGTTCATTCAATTCCCAAAACTATTTTATTTTGGAACTACCCCATTTCGGCCTGTAGAAGCAATACCTGTTGGTTAACTTCACTCATGACACTGAAATGGCGTTTATCTTTTATTTTGGGAGGTAGAATTTTCCCATAATTAAATTCAAAGGCACCCATGTCTTTGATGTATAACCTTCCACGAAATAGGGTTTTTACGTAGAGAGCAATTTTTAGTGGATTATAGCGCTGAAAGATTTTCATCTCTTTTTTACTCCTCCATGCTTCTTACGATACTATTTTTCTGTGCTGTACAATTAGTGAATCAAAAGGCACATCACTGCTGTGTACGTTCTATAGACTCTGCATCTGGAAATTCGTTCCCGAATGCCGAAGATTCAATCGCTGTTTTAGCGTAACATAATGAAAAAATAGAGCATTATGTTATCCTTGTTGGAGATTTGCTTATATTTTATTTCGAATGTTAGCAAATTGTTTTATTTTATGAGAGCAGACCAGTTAACAGTCGCTATGCTGGGTATGATACTCCCTGATAACATGTCACATCATGATAAGTAAGGAATAAATATGCTAAGAAACATAGTGTTAACTTTGATTTTGGGCTTAACTTCAATTACTGCATTTGCTCATAACATGACTGTCGGGCAACCTGTACCTGCCGTAATTGTAGCAGACAAAGGTGAACTCCTTCTCAACAATGGCAAGTTTAGCTATCAGCAATGGAGCAGTGCAGAACTGCCGGGGAAAGTCAGAACCATCCAGCATATTGCCGGACGCAGCTCTGCCAAAGAGATGAATGATCCTCTCATTCAAGCCCTAAAAGCCGCTGACCTTCCGAAAGATAAATATCAGACAACCAGTGTTGTAAACACTGATGATGCGATCTTCGGCACCAGTGCTTTCGTCCGTAGCAGCCTTGAAGACAGCAAGAAAGAGTTCCCATGGTCGCAATTTATTGTCGATAGTGATGGTGTTGCCAAACAAGCATGGGGTCTGGAGCCTAAAAGCTCAGCGATTATTGTGTTGGATAAAAACGGTATCGTACAGTTTGTCAAAGATGGCAAGTTGAACAATGAAGATATCAAGCATGTCCTTACGTTAATCAAAGAAGAGCTGAAAAATTAATCGTTATATTAAAAATATCCGATTATATTGGCTGGTGATAATGGTTTCATCAGGAACCATTATCACTTTACCTCATTAAAAAATCGTCACCCTAAATCCCGGGTTTAAAAACGATTCACGCGGCGTATAGTCCAGAGTTTTACCTGCCCAGTCGGTGACATGCCCACCTGCAGCCAGTGCAACAGCATGGCCTGCGGCAGTATCCCAGATATTTGTCGGCCCGAAGCGAGGATAAAGCTGGGCTTTCCCCTCAGCTACCATGCAAAATTTAAGTGACGACCCGACTGACAGTGTTTGGTGAGCCCCTAGCTGGGTAAGATAATCCTTCAGTTCATCATCCATATGAGAACGGCTAACCACGACAGTTGGGGGTGTTGCAGAAACCACTTTGATAGGGAATTTCTGCCCGTTAGTTTCCTTCCACGCATGCCGCTCATACCCTGAATAAAGGACGTCGCGTACTGGAACATACACAACCCCCATGACAGGAATACCCTCTTCAATCAGTGCGATATTGACCGTAAATTCGCCATTCCGATTAATGAATTCTTTCGTTCCATCCAATGGATCCACCAGCCAGTAACGACGCCAGTTTTTTCTCTCATCCCATGTTGGAGGGTCTTCTTCGGATATTAGTGGAATATCAGGCGAAATACGTGTCAGCCCTGCTTTGATGATTTTATGTGCGGCAATATCCGCAGCAGTAACGGGTGAATCATCGGTTTTATGCTTTATTTGCATCGGTTGCTCATCATGATAAACGGACATGATGGCGGCACCTGCTTCCCGTGCAAGTTGGCAGATCTGTTGTAACATATACACCTCTGCATTTTCTAAAATAAAATAGCCGGTTATCCAGCTATTTTATTGTTCAGAATTACAGGATCTCAAGTAGTTCTACTTCAAAGATCAGAGTGCTGTAAGGAGGAATAGAAGCACCTGCACCGCGCTCACCGTAAGCCAGGTTGTGAGGAATATAAAGTTCCCACTTCGAACCAACAGGCATCAGCGTCAAAGCCTCAATCCAGCCTGGGATCACACCGCTGACAGGAAATTCTGCTGGTGTTCCACGCTGTACAGAGCTGTCAAATACAGTGCCATCGATCAGACGGCCAGTGTAGTGAACGCGAACACGGTCACTGCGAGCCGGAATTGCACCATCACCCTGAGTCAGAACAGAGAACTGTAAACCAGACTCAGTGCTGCTCACACCTTCACGCTGTACATTTTCTGCCAGGAACTTTTTGCCTTCTTCCGCCATTGCCTGTTGACGCTCACGACGAACACCATCGGCACGCTCATGTACTTCACGCAGAGCACGATGCAGTTCTTCTACAGGAAGTGCCGGAGCACGGCTTTCCAGTGCATCACACAGACCTGCCAGCAAAGCTTCTGGCTCAAGCCCTTGCAAACCGGATTCCTGCAATTGTTGTCCAACCTGCAAACCAATACCGTAGCTTGCACGTGCTTCAATAGATTCAAAAGAAGGTTTTGTCATGAAATTACCTTTATTGGATAAATAAAGGTTCAAGCATAACAGCCCTGTCTGGATGGGTAAACGCACGAAGGAATTAAAAAGAGGGAGTTTTACTTTTGTAAAACATTACCTATTGCTATACTAGAGCATAAATTAAGCAGAAGGAGACACAATTATGGCTGCTGTCGTTATTCGTCAATCTGGGGGAGCTAACATTGTTAGTATTCCAAAAGCGATTGTGAAAACACTGAATCTGCATACTGGCTCAAAGTTAGAACTGTCCATTCAGGATAACAGAATTGTACTCACACCAATTGAAGAAGAATTAACTCTGGAATCACTGTTAGCAGGAAGCCCCAAAGAATGCTTTACAATCACAGAAGAAGATAAAGAGTGGCTTAACTCCAAGCCTGCTGGTAAGGAAATACTCTGATGTATATACCAGAAAAAGGAGACATTGTTTCATTAGATTTTGACCCAAGTGCAGGAAAAGAGATCATGAAACGTCGTCCTGCATTTGTACTCTCTCGCAAAATGTTCAACGAGCATACAGGGTTTGCTATTGTAGCCCCGATTACCAGTATGAAGAGAGGGATGAATATGGAGGTTATCTTACCCAAGGATCTCTCTACCCAAGGCGCAATACTTATTCATCAGATAAAATCATTAGATTTTTCTAATTGGCAGGTCAAATTTATTGAGAGAGCACCTCAAGATATCACCGAAAAAGTAAGTGAAATAGCTAAGATCATCATTTCATGAGAAAACAAAAAACGCTGGCAATGCCAGCGTTTTTTGTTGTTCACATGTTCTTGTCGCTAATCAGAGATTAAGCTTCTGGAACAATGCTAACGTTCAGCTGTGCGAACACATCGCTGTGTACCTGGAAGTGAACTTCGTGCTCACCAACAGTACGCAGAACGCCGTTAGGCAGACGAACTTCGCTCTTAGCTACAGCAACACCAGCAGCAGTAACTGCATCAGCGATGTCACGAGTACCGATAGAACCGAACAGTTTGCCTTCGTCACCCGCTTTAGAAGCGATAGTCACAGCGCCCAGTGCATTGATTTGCTCTGCACGAGCTTGTGCTGCTGCCAGAACGTCAGCCAGTTTAGCTTCCAGTTCAGCACGGCGAGCTTCGAAAAATTCGATGTTTTTCTTAGTTGCAGGAACAGCTTTGCCCTGTGGAACTAAGAAGTTACGGGCATAACCCGCTTTAACGTTAACTTGGTCACCCAGGCTACCCAGGTTCGCTACTTTATCAAGCAGAATAACTTGCATTACCTTATCCTTCTCAAAGTCGTGAATGGACTGTGCCTATTACTGATGACGATCAGTATAAGGCAACAAAGACAGGTAGCGTGCACGCTTGATAGCACGAGCGAGCTGACGCTGATATTTTGCACGAGTGCCGGTGATGCGGCTAGGTACAATTTTACCACTTTCAGTGATGTAGTTTTTCAGCGTAGCAATGTCTTTATAATCAATCTCTTGTACGCCTTCCGCTGTGAAACGGCAGAACTTGCGACGACGGAAATAACGTGCCATTTGGCTAGTCTCCAGAATCTATCAATTCAATCTGCTCGGCATGAAGAACCAGTTTGCTAAGACCATTACGCCCATGATGGGAGTTAATGAATCCTGAAACGGTTATTCGACTACCGACCGTTATACTGTGAGTATATTCTTGTAACAATTGTCCGCTGGCAATCACGGGCATTCTGCACCATGACTGCCTGTTGAACCCGGCTTCCTGTTGCTGTGAACGATGTTCAAGCACAAACTGACAATGCGGAATACCAGATGGACTGACTTTTCGTATCGGTGTCTTGCACACTGTGCCAGAAAGCACCAAACGATTAGCTGTCACAGAGATTACTCTTCAGAATCCCCAGCTTCATCAACATCATCAACCAGGCCTTCTTCCAGGACCAGGTCACGGCTGCGACGTTCGTCTTTAGCCTTAACCATTGGTGATGGTTCAGTTACTGCGTGCTTAGTACGCATAACCATGCTGCGGATAACGGCATCGTTGAAGCGGAAGTTAGTTTCCAGCTCATCAATCGCTTCTTGTGGAGCTTCAACGTTCAACAGAACGTAGTGAGCTTTGTGCAGTTTGTTGATTGGATAAGCCAGTTGACGGCGGCCCCAGTCTTCCAGACGATGGATCTGACCTTGTGCGTTAGTGATAGTTGCACTGTAACGCTCGATCATGCCCGGAACCTGTTCGCTCTGGTCAGGATGGACCATAAAAACGATTTCGTAATGACGCATTATCATTGCTCCTTACGGATTATTCAGCCTCCTGTCAGGGTCAGCCGTGGCCCATGGAGGCAAGGAACGTGTTAAGTACGGCTGAAAAATCGACGCGTCACTATACCTGCGTAGTAGAAAAAACTCAAGTAATACCCGTCGTCTTTCAATCTGCCTCTTTGTTGGCAGCGCTCACTCACCCCGGTCACATAGTTATCTATGCTTCCGGGGATGCACTCCCTTGCTGCCGCGACGCATCTCGAAATCCATAGGGTATATTTTTAAGCACTTCTCTGACGCATGATTTCAAACAGGCAAACGCCCGTTGCAACGGAGACATTCAGAGAAGAAACAGAACCAGCCATCGGAATACTGACCAGCTCATCACAATGATCACGAGTCAGACGGCGCATACCTTCACCCTCAGCACCCATGACCAATGCCATCGGGCCGGTCAATTTGCTTTGATACAGGGAATGAGTGGCTTCTCCCGCTGTACCCACAATCCAGACATTGTGTTCCTGCAATAAACGCAAAGTACGGGCGAGGTTAGTCACGCGGATCAGCGGCACGCTTTCTGCGGCACCACAGGCAACTTTCTTCGCGGTTGCATTCAGCTGCGCTGAACGGTCACGGGGAACGATAACGGCATGAACTCCAGCGGCATCCGCAGTACGCAGGCAGGCTCCCAGATTATGTGGGTCAGTCACACCATCCAGCACCAGCAGGAAAGGACGTTCACACTGAGCCAGTAAATCAGGCAGATCATTCTCCTGATATTGGCGTCCGGGTTTAACTTTAGCGATGATCCCCTGATGTACCGCATTTTCTGTCTGTGTATCCAGCCATTGGCGGTTAGCCAGTTGAACAGAAATCCCGATGCTTTCCAGTTCCTGCAACAACGGGGTCAAACGACGATCTTCGCGCCCTTTCAGGACATAAACTTCCATGAAGCGTTGCGGGTCACGCTCCAATAAGGCTTTAACGGCATGAATACCGTAGATAATTTCACTCATGACTGGATGATACCTAAAAAATGGAGGGCGGCGAAAACCGCCCTGTCGTCTATATTTTTCACTAATACTTCTTACGCTAATTCGCTATCAGCTATTTTCCTGCGGCTTTTTCGCCCGTTTAGCTTTCAGCTTTGCCGTTATCTTTTTGGTTTTATCTGAAACTTTTTTCTTTTTACCTGCTTTTCCCGGCTTATTGTCTGATGTTTTATCTGACTTACTGCCTGAATTGGCTTTTTCCGTTTTTTTCTTCTTACGGAAACTGCTATCCGGCTCAAAATTATCTGATTTTTTATAATTACGGCCTTTATTGCCGCCTTTACGCTCAAATGTGCCTTTTTTCGCTTTATCCCGTGCTGTTTTGCCTTTATTACGGGCCTTACGGGTCGTAGAAAGCAGAGCAAAGTCAATCTTACGTTCATCCATGTGAACCGCTTCTACACGGATTTCGACTTCATCGCCGAGCCGATAAGTCTGCCCGGAAGATTCACCGATGAGACGCTGACCAACATTATCATGACGGTAATAGTCATTATCCAGTGTGGAAACATGTACCAAACCATCAATGAACAGATCATGCAACCTGACAAAGAAACCAAAGCCCGTCACACTGGTAATCAGACCGGTGAAAACATTACCCACCTGATCCTGCATGAAATCACATTTCAGCCAGTCAGCCACATCTCGTGTCGCTTCATCAGCACGGCGCTCTGTCATTGAGCAGTGATCACCCAGTTGCAGCATTTGTGCCATATCATTGTGCCAGCCACCGGTTGGTGTCCAGTGCTGTTCAGCTGTACCGTTTTCTTGTGCCAGCAGATATTTAATTGCCCGGTGCAAGACTAAATCAGGATAACGACGGATCGGCGATGTAAAATGTGCATAAGCGCGCAGGGCCAGACCAAAGTGACCGCGATTTTCCGGATCATAAATGGCCTGTTTCATGGAACGCAACAACATCGTTTGCAACAGCTCATGGTCGGGACGTTCAGAGACCAGCTTCATCAGTTCAGCAAAGTCTTTCGGCTCTGGCGTCATGCCTCCCGGCAGTTCCAATCCCAATTCATTAAAGACCGAACGCAAATTCAGAATACTTTCTTCTCGTGGCCGATCATGAATACGATACAGAGCAGGCTCACGGTGTTTTTCGACAAAACGCGCAGCCGCGATATTTGCCAGAATCATGCACTCTTCGATCAACTTATGCGCATCGTTACGCACAACCGGTTCAATGCGCTCAATACGCCTTTCTGCATTGAAGATAAATTTCGCTTCTTCAGATTCAAACGAAATTGCTCCCCGCTCGTCACGGGATACATCCAACGCCTGATAAAGTTCATGCAGATGCTCAATATGCTTCACCAGCGGCTTGTAATGTTCCCGCAGTTCCTGATCGCCCTGTAGGATTTTCCCTACTTTGGTATAAGTCAAACGAGCGTGAGAATTCATCACCGCTTCGTAAAATTTGTATGAAGACAATTTTCCCTGAGCGGAAATCGTCATTTCACACACCATACACAAGCGATCAACCTCTGGATTTAGCGAACATAATCCGTTTGATAACACCTCCGGCAGCATTGGCACAACCTGCGACGGGAAATAAACGGAGTTACCACGGCTACATGCTTCGGCATCCAAAGGGGTTTGTGGGCGGACATAGTAACTGACATCAGCAATGGCAACCCATAAACGCCAACCGCCACCGCGTTTTCTTTCACAATATACTGCGTCATCGAAATCACGGGCATCTTCACCATCAATAGTAACTAACGGCAGTGCTCGTAAATCAACCCGACCTTCTTTCGCCGATTCCGGGACATTTTCATCCAGACCAGCTAACTGTTTTTCCACCGTTGGTGGCCAGTTATAAGGGATTTCATGGGTTCGGAGGGCGATATCCACCGCCATGCTCGTTCCCATTGTTTCACCGAGCACTTCAACTATTTTGCCGATGGCTTTAGTACGGCGGGTTGGGTGATTCATCAGTTCAACGACAACGACATTCCCCATCCTTGCTCCACAAATTTCTTCTTTCGGGATCAGGATATCGAAGCACAAACGGCTGTCGTCAGGAACCACAAAACCCATGCCCGCATCGATAAAATACCGCCCGACAATTTGGCTGGTCTTTGGCTCCAATACCCGGACGATACGCACTTCAATACGGCCTTTACGATCCGGACGCAAAGGTTGAGCCAAAACAACATCGCCGTGAATTGCCATCTTCATCTGTTCTGCTGACAGATAAAAATCCTCTTTGTGGCCTTCAACCCGTAAAAACCCATAACCATCACGGTGCCCAATGACAGTGCCTTTTAATAGATCCAATCTTTCCGGCAACGCATAACACTGACGACGAGTGAAAACTAACTGACCATCACGTTCCATTGCACGCAAACGGCGACGCAATGCTTCCTGCGCATCTGCGCTGGTTAATTTAAGTTCTTGTGCTATTTCCTGACGACTTACCGGAGTGGTGTGTTTAGAAAGGATATCCAAGATATATTCCCGACTTGGGATAGGAGATTCGTATTTTGCAGCCTCTCGTTCCTGAAAAGGATCTTTTGACATCGCTATTCCTCTGTTGTCATCAGTAAGCTGTTTATCCCCGCGCTTTATTTCCTGCTTCATTTCGTCAGCAACAATTGATAAAGGGGACGATTGTCTTCAACCATATCGGCCAAAGAATATTGATTTAATTCTTCCAAAAAATTTTCCACTGCCTGATTCAATACTGATTTTAGACGACAGGCCGGAGTAATATGGCAGCTGTCGCAGTTAACTAATCCAAGTGGTTCCAGTAAACGCACCACATCACCAATTTTAATTTCACTGGCGGGTTTTCCCAGACTAATGCCGCCGTTTTTTCCTCTGACAGCATTCACTAATCCCAGATTACTCAGTTGATTAATGATTTTTACCATATGATTACGTGATACACCGTAAACTTCTGTGACTTCAGTAATATTTGTCATCTGGCCTTCAGGTAAAGAAGCCATATAAATCAGGGCACGCAAGCCGTAATCGGTAAAACTGGTTAACTGCACACTCACCTCTGGGTGGCTGAATATAACGGGGATTTTACACTTCGCTTTTCAAGTTACCTCTTTGTTAGCTGCTCTCGTTCATCCCGGTCACATAGTTATCTATGCTCCCGGAGATTCTCTCCCTTGCCGCCGCGATATATCTTGAAATTCATTGTGTATATTGGAAACCAAACAAGTCAATATTATTGGCTTATCATCATTAACTGACCACATTATGTGGGTATTTTAAAAATTAAGCAAAGCAAGCTGTCACCAGAAAAAGGAGAGAGGTACTGCTGTCTGTGTCCCAAAAATGCAAAAACCGGGCATAAAGCCCGGTTATAGATACTGACTGATTAGAATCAGTTAAGCATCAAATGGATCGCGCAGGATCATCGTTTCAGAACGATCAGGACCTGTAGAAATAATATCAACAGGAACACCAGACAGTTCTTCTACACGCTTAATGTAGTTCAGCGCAGCTTCTGGCAACTGGCTGTGCTCTTTCACACCGAAAGTGCTTTCATCCCAGCCCGGCAGGGTTTCATATACCGCTTCCAGACCTTCCCAGTTCTCTGCTGCCAGTGGTGTAGTGTCGATGACAGTACCATCAGCCTGACGATAACCTACGCAGATTTTAACTTCTTTCAGACCATCCAATACATCCAGTTTGGTCATACAGAAGCCGGACAGGGAGTTGATTTGAATAGCGCGGCGGATAGCGACGATATCCAACCAGCCAGTACGACGGCTACGGCCTGTGGTAGCACCGAATTCCTGACCTTTCTGGCGCAGATATTCACCGGTTTCATCAAACAGTTCCGTTGGGAATGGACCTGCACCAACACGGGTGGAGTAAGCTTTGACAATACCCAGTACATAATCAACGTAACGTGGACCCAGACCTGAACCCGTTGCAACACCACCCGCAGTGGTATTAGAAGAGGTTACATAAGGATAAGTACCGTGGTCGATATCCAGTAATGTACCCTGAGCACCTTCAAACATTACCAGCTCACCTTTCTGAGTTGCTTTGTAAAGCAGGTCAGAAACGTCAACTACCATGCCAGTCAGGATATCCGCAATCGCCAGAATATCATCCAGCGTTTTCTGGAAATCAACGGCAGGTTCGTTGTAATAGTTAACCAGCTGGAAGTTATGATAATCGATGATTTCTTTCAGTTTAGCTGCGAAAGTTTCTTTATCGAACAAATCACCCACACGCAGACCACGGCGAGCCACTTTGTCTTCGTATGCAGGACCGATGCCACGACCGGTTGTACCGATTGCCTTCGCACCACGCGCTTTTTCACGAGCATTGTCCAATGCAACATGATAAGGCAGGATCAATGGACAAGCTTCAGAAATAAGCAAGCGCTCACGTACAGGAATCCCACGTGATTCAAGCTGTTTCATTTCTTTCATCAAAGCATCTGGTGCTAAAACGACTCCATTAGCGATAATGCTAATGACATTTTCACGCAGGATCCCAGATGGGATTAAGTGGAGAACGGTTTTTTCACCGTTAATGACTAATGTATGGCCCGCATTATGGCCCCCCTGATAACGGACAACATATTTAGCCCGTTCAGTCAGCAAGTCGACGATTTTACCCTTGCCCTCGTCACCCCATTGGGTGCCCAATACGACAACGTTCTTACCCATTTCAAAAGTTCACTCGGTTGCTTAAAAATGGATTCTACCATCTCATTTAGCACCTTTCAGTATTTTTTCTCACTTCTGTTATTTCGTTTCGTCATATTAATGGGCTGATAAGTAAGCATTGGTAATGACGGAATAACTAATAAGAGCGATAAAAGAAACGATTTGGAAGACTGAAGGTATAAAAAAGACGTAAAAAGCCACTGTAAGTTTGCTTACAGTGGCTCAGAGATGACGTTTATTTCTGTTAACTCAGGTAAATATCAGACAATTTATCTGTAATCAATTTACCTGTCAGAAACTATCAGTCATTAGCACGACTATGAGTGCGCTGTTTAGAGGGATCTTTCATGTAGCGGAAGAAGTCAGTATCAGGACTGAGAACCATGATATTCCCTTCATTCCTGAAGCTATTCTCGTACGCACGCAGGCTACGGATAAAGGCATAAAAATCAGGATCTTTATTGAAAGCATCGGCAAACAGTTTTGTTGCTTCCGCATCACCTTCACCGCGTAAAATCAAAGCCTCACTATATGCGGCTGCTTTGACTTCAGTCGCTGATTTATCAGCTGCTGCGCGGACCTTCTCAGCTTCTTCCAGCCCCTGTGAACGGTGACGACGTGCTACCGCTTCACGCTCTGCACGCATACGCTGGTAGATTGCTCCTGAAACTTCATCCGGCAGGTTGATCTGCTTGATACGGACATCCACAACCTCAATCCCCAATGCAGCCATACTGTTCGGATTGAAAGCAGGCTGTGCACCTTTAGTTTCTTTCTTCACACGGGCAGCAGCAGAAGCGATTGCATCGTCTGCGGAAGAATCTTCATCACTTGTTCCCAAGTTCAGCGCATTACGTACATCCGTCGTCAGACGACCACGGGAATCTGTTACGATGCCACGAACATCCAGACGACCGATTTCAGAACGCAGGCGGTCACTGAATTTACGTTTTAACAGCACTTCAGCCTGAGAAATTGAACCATTACCGGTAGCCAGATAATAGCTGCTGAAATCTTTAATGCGCCATTTCAGATAAGAGTCAACAATCAGGTCTTTATTTTCACTGGTCAGGAAACGGTCTGCCTTGATATCCATTGTCTGGATACGGGCATCAAGTGTTTTGACAGTTTCAATAAATGGGATCTTGAAATGCGGGCCAGGCTGATAAACCACTGGCTTATTTTCAGCATCACGTACTACTTTGCCAAAACGCAGTACGATCCCACGCTGGCCTTCATATACGATAAAGATTGATGAATAGAGCACAACCAATATGGCGGCAATAACAAAGACGAACGACTTACGCATGATTATGGTCTCCCCTGTCTTGTCGTATCACCACGCAGGTTGTCTGAATCACCATAGCCAGAACTACCATAACCTGATTGTCCATGTGCTGGTGTAGAATGAGTCGTGCTGCGATGCTCTGGTGCTACTTTCACTTCTGGTGATTTAGCCTTTGCTGCTTCAGCCTGACTACGAAGAACCTGATCCAGTGGCAATACCAGCATATTATTGCTCTTTTCATTAGCAATCACTTTACGGGTATTACTCAGAACACGTTCCATTGTCTCGATATAAAGGCGCTCACGGGTAATTTCCGGTGCCGCTTTATATTCAGGCAGGATTTTGGCAAAACTGGCTACTTCACCCCGTGCATTCAATACCACACTGACCTTATAAGCTTTGGCTTCTTCGATAATACGTTGAGCATTACCTTTGGCAATGGGTAAGACAGAGTTTTTATAGGCTTCTGCTTCACGAATGGTTTTCTGTTCTTCTTCACGAGCTGCGATAACGTCATCAAATGCCGCTTTCACCTCTTCAGGCGGACGCGCAGTCTGAAAGTTAACATCCAGCAGAGTGATCCCCATGTGGTATGGACGAATCGTTTCTTCCAGCACTTTTTGGGTATCATTACGCACAATAGTACGATCCGCTGTCAGGATTTTTTCCATTGTGTATTTGCCGACAACCCCGCGCACAGCACTGTCAGTCGCCTGACGAAGACTGTTATCAGGATTGGTGACATTGAAAAGATAGGCTTCAGGATCAGTAACACGATACTGAACGTTCATTTCAGCACGTACTACGTTTTCATCCGATGTCAGCATGACACCCGATGTTGCCAGTTCGCGAACAGATTCAACGTTAACAGCACGAACGCGGTCGATAAATGTCATCTTCCAGTTCAGGCCGGGCTGTACGATATGGCTGAATTTACCCAAACGGGTAACAACGCCACGTTCTGTTTCCTTGATTGTATAGAAACCACTGACAACCCAAACAACAACTACAACAGCAATGGCGAGACCAATAAGACGTCCACCAAATTTAGGGTTCTGCCCAGAACCATTTCCACCTTTGTTTCCACCGAGGCCACCGAGTTTTTGGCTCAGTTTACGGAACAGATCGTCGAGATCAGTTGCCCCACGGTTTCGACCACCTTTATTGTTGCCGCCGGAGTTGCCGCCATTATTATTGCTGCTTCCCCACGGGTCGCGGTCCTGTCCGTTATTACCGGGCTGATTCCACGCCATGTTTTAGCTCCACTTTTTAGTTTTTCACTGGTTTTTCAGAGGTGACTGCTCTTCCACCCACACGGGTGAGGCTTCCCACTTCACAGGCCGCTGTTACTGACACTTCAGACACAACCTCCATGGGCAAAAACGATAAACTTCACCGTTTCATAAGCAACCAATATTTTTGGGTGATACCTTTTGACAGTGCTGATGACAGTGCGGATTTCGTCACTGCAATTCTGGCACAATCATTTCATCACCGCCATTTCATCACCGTTACTCCATAACGCTAAGTACACTGAAATGGCGGCTAAAATAATACCTTGTTTGTCGCCCTGCGCCAATCAATCAGACGACATAGTCTGGTAAATTTGGTTCCTGCTTACACAGACGACGCCAGTCGATCATCGGCATCCTGACTTCAAGCCCCAACTGACCGCTTTCTTCCATCCACTCACGCTCAATGGCCTGAAGCTGGTAAAAACGGCTACGCAAACGCCCGGCTTCCGGAGGCAAATGCAATTCATAATGTGCAATCTCACCGGAAAGAAGTTCAGTCAGTGCCTGCAATAGCAGGGATATTCCTTCCCCGGTCTGGGCTGAAAGCCAGACTCTCACCGGACGATTTTCTTCATCACGGTCAATCCGGGGTTCAAAATCATCCAGCATGTCGATTTTATTCATCACCAGCAAAGAAGGGATTTCATGTGCTTCAATCTCTTCCAGAACACTGTCCACTGCAAGAATGTTCTCATCCAGCCGGTTATCAGCCGCATCAACAACGTGAAGCAATAATTTTGCCTGCCTTGTTTCCTGCAAAGTGGCCTTAAACGCTGCCACCAAATCATGTGGTAAGTGACGAATGAAACCAACAGTATCAGCCAGAACAACCGGGCCGACATCATTTACAGCGATCCGACGCAATGTCGGGTCGAGAGTAGCAAAAAGCTGATCAGCAGCATATACCTCAGCCGAGGTTATTCTATTGAATAAACTTGATTTTCCGGCATTGGTGTAACCAACAAGGGAAACGGTGGGAATATCTGCTTTGTTGCGCGCCTGACGCCCCTGTTCACGCTGTCTTTCTACTTTACCAAGACGCCCCAGAATCTGCTTAATTTTATCGCGCAACATACGGCGATCTGATTCCAGCTGGGTTTCCCCCGGCCCACGCAAACCAATTCCGCCTTTCTGGCGTTCAAGATGAGTCCAGCCTCGGACTAAGCGGGTAGATAAATGGCGTAATTGTGCAAGTTCTACCTGCAGCTTACCTTCATGTGTTCTCGCCCGCTGGGCAAAAATATCCAGTATTACACCAGTACGATCAACAACACGGCATTGGCACAAGCGTTCCAGATTACGTTCCTGAGCAGGAGAAAGTGCGTGATCAAACAGCACCACATCTGCACCGCTGTTTTTGACTGCTTCAGCAATTTCTTCTGCCTTGCCTTCCCCGACAAAATATTTCGGATGCGGAGCCTTACGGCTTCCTGTTACAATCTGCACAGGAGAAACACCTGCGGAAGTCACCAATGATTCAAATTCACTGAGATTTTCCGTGTCTTTTTCCTGTGAGAAAAAAACATGCACCAGAACGGCTAGTTCTCCGCCTTCGTAACGATCAAACAATGGTGCAACCCTCAGGCTGAGTATCCCCTTCGTCTTTCAAACTGCCTCTTTTATGCGCAGAGATTCACTCCCTTGCCGCCGTGATGCAACTCGAAATCCATTGGGTATAAAATTCCATAGGAAAAACATAGGTAAAGTCTCCCTACCTATGTTTTTATTTATGTCAGGCATTATCACTGATTTACTCAGCGATATCATTTTCCTGTTGTGCTGCCGGACTGTTACCAGCCTGATAATTTCCCACACTGGATGCCATATTAGCATTGCTACCGTGGTGAGATACCGGACGGGAAGGCACAACAGTAGAGATGGCGTGTTTATAAACCATCTGGCTAACCGTGTTTTTCAGCAAAATGACAAACTGGTCAAAAGACTCAATTTGACCCTGCAATTTGATGCCGTTGACTAAATAAATAGAAACCGGGACCCTTTCACGACGTAATGCGTTCAGGAATGGATCTTGCAAAGATTGCCCCTTAGCCATTCTATATTTTCCTTATTTTGTTGTTTTTAACTAAGAACCCGTTGGTTCGAAAAAGTAACTACTCAAAAATGACGCTTTGTACTGATAATTGTACACAATCAACGAATTTATGTACCAATAACCTGCATGACTGTTTTCAAGGCCTGCTCAGGCTGGTCGCTGTCCAACCAGGCCACATCGTCCCACCCCCTGAGCCAGGTTATCTGACGCTTCGCCAACTGGCGAGTTGCGCAGATACCACGATAAACCATCTCATCATGAGAAATCTCGCCTGCGAGGTAAGACCACATTTGACGATAACCAACACAACGAATGGAGGGTAAATCCGTATGCAAATCGTTACGAGCATAAAGCGCTTTAACTTCATCTTCAAACCCTGATTTGATCATCTGTTCAAATCGGGCTGCAATGCGCTGATGTAAAATTTCACGGCTTGCAGGCGCAATAGCGAACTGATGAACACGATAAGGTAATACTTCCCCAGACGTTTCTGTCAATGTAGTTAGAGTGTTACCCGAAATCCGAAAAACTTCCAGTGCGCGAGTAAGACGTTGTGGATCATTCGGATGGATTCTTGCCGCGGCAACCGGATCAATCTCCTGCAATTGCTGATGCAAAGCCTCCCACCCATGTTCTTCTGCCTCCTGCTCAATGACTGCCCTGACTTCAGGGTTTGCAGAAGGTAGTGGTGATAACCCTTCCAGTAATGCTTTGAAATATAGCATGGTTCCGCCGACCAAGAGCGGAATTCTCCCGGCAGCCGTAATTTCTGCCATTTGTTCCAGCGCATCGCGACGGAAATCAGCAGCAGAATACACTTCGGCAGGATCCAGAATATCAATCAAACGGTGCGGAGCCTGAGCCTGCTCTTCTGCAGACGGTTTCGCAGTACCAATATCCATGCCACGATAAACCAGTGCAGAATCAACGCTAATCAGTTCAACCGGAAGGTGCTGACGCAAAGCGATTGATAATGCCGTTTTTCCTGAGGCTGTCGGCCCCATGATAAAAATGGCTGTGGGCAAATGTTGAGTTTTTAAATCACTCATGATTAAAAAGTGCCACCACTGCTTGTAAATCAATTAATTGTAATAAACCCTCTGGCGGAGATCCCACTAGTTGAGGGCAAAGACGCTCAACATCAGCTAAAAGCTGAACAGCCTGTGCAATATTCCACGTTTCATGTTCACTGCCCAAATGGCGGGCAAGCCAGATTGCCACCTGCTCTACTGAAACTGATCGTGCTGAAACTGATGACTGTTCCATCAGATAACCCAACAACGCCGGAAAAAGTTTTGGCAGGTTTTGTTGGCGCAGAGGCAACGATACCGCATGAATGGTCACTTTTCCATGTGCGACAGTCGATTCAATGCCAAAAGTCTTCAATAACTCACTATTCTGTCGTAAAACATTGACCTCTGTCTCACTGAGAGGCAACTTCAGTGGGATAAGAAGTGGCTGTGGTTTAAGCCCCTGCTCCCCCGGCGTTAACTGAGCCTGCCGTAACCAACGTTCAGCAACAGGCAGTGACAATAATCCAATACCTGAGTCTGATTCAAGCAATGCATAGTGGGGGGCATAGATACTCAATACTTTCCCGAAACTATAACTACTATTCTTTCCCTGTACAGCGGTTGAACGAGCAGGCATTAATGGTGTTTTTTCTGTGACAGAAGCCGACTTTTCGGAAATTTCTCTTTCTGCATCTGACCGTTCAGGAAAAAGTGGCTGCTTTTCTTCTGGTGCAAACTGCATCAATTTTTGGTACAGCTCGCCTTGTTTTTTCTGGTAATTTTCCCCCTGATAAGGCTGCCGGATACCACTATGCCCTGTCTGATGACTTGAAGACGGGGTTTCAGAAGCGGCTCGGGGGGAGGATGGCGTTTTTTGCGATGATCCAGCCGGAGTTATTTGTTTTTGTCGGAGAAAATGGTTTTCTCCCGCAGAAGGCCGGTTTTCCGGTATCCAGTCTGTTGTTTCTTCCTGACAATCAAGCCCCAGCCCAGCGCCGTTGCTGCGCTGTTTCAGCACCGCAGCAACACCCTGATAAATAAAATCATGTACCAGACGAGCCTGATGAAAACGTACTTCATGTTTAGCTGGATGCACATTCACATCAACCTGATGCGGGTCTATCTCTAAATACAAGACATAGGCCGGTTGCTGTTCACCTTGCAGCAAATCCTGATAAGCCTGACGGATAGCATGATTAATCAGCCGATCCCGCATCATGCGCCCATTCACATAGCAATACTGAATATCCCCCGCAGCATGAGAATTTTTTGGGTCCGCAACCCAGCCTTTGATGGCCAGCATATCGTGCTGCCATGACAGTGCCAGCGCCTGCTGCATAAATGCCGTACCACAAATCGCTGCCAGCCTCCGTTCATGCTGGGACTCCTCTTTGGCCGGACGATACTGACGCACGAGTTTCCCATTGTGATTCAGGTTAATCGCCACATCCAGACGAGCGAGGGCTATTCTTCGCACGACCTCATCAATATGGCCGAATTCGGTTTTTTCTGTTCTCAGAAACTTGCGTCGGGCAGGGGTATTGTAAAACAGATCCAAAACCTCAACTGTTGTTCCGACAGGATGGGCGGCAGGTTTTACCGTCACGTCCATATCACGACCTTCGGCATAAGCCTGCCATGCTTCCGACTGTTCCTCAGGGCGGGAAGTCAGAGTCAACCGTGAAACAGAACTGATACTGGCAAGTGCTTCACCACGAAACCCCATACTGACAATCGCTTCTAAATCATCCAGAGAAGCTATTTTACTGGTCGCATGACGGGCCAGCGCTAATGTGAGATCCTGTCGGCTAATTCCACAACCATTATCACGTATACGGATTAATTTTGCGCCACCACGTTCAATATCGATATCAATACGGGTAGTGCCGGCATCAAGGCTATTTTCCACCAGCTCTTTCACTACCGATGCCGGGCGTTCAACCACTTCACCAGCAGCAATCTGGTTTGCTAATTGTGGGGGTAATATCCTGATAGCCATATTCGATCTTACCTACTCTTTATTCGTAATTTCCGATTTTTCTTAAATGACTGGGTTTCTTACGTACCGCTTAAAATTATTTTGGTGCTGTCTGCAACGGATTTGCCTGAAAATAGTGACGCAACCCAAGATGAATCGCCTGCGCCAGCTTTTCCTGATACTGATTTGAGCCTAACAGCTCTTCTTCTGATGTGTTACTGATAAATCCTGTCTCCACCAGAATGGAAGGAATATCCGGTGAGCGCAAAACCCCTAAACTGGCATGTTCCGGCGTACGTTTATGCAGAGAGCCAACTTGAGATAATTGTTGTAGCACCTTAACAGCAACGTCATAGCCCACACGCTGTGAATGCCCGAATTGTAAATCCAGCACTGCCTGACTCAAAAACGGATCTGTACCATTAGCCAGAGCGTCTCCCGCGCCTCCCAATAATTCAGATTGTTTCTCATGCTGCTCCAGCCAGTTTCCCATCTCACTGTTTGCGCGACGATTAGACAGCACCCAGACAGAAGCCCCTCTGGCACTACGATTAGGTGCAGCATCCGCATGAATGGAAACCAACATATTTGCTTTGTGCTTACGAGCAACCTCAGAACGTCCGGCTACCGAGATAAAATAATCTCCGTTGCGTGTCAGAACAGGTGTAAACATCGGGTCATTACGTAAAAGTTCTTCCAGCCTGCGCGCCACACTGATAGTCACATTTTTTTCCCGTAACCCTCGCGGCCCGATGGCCCCCGGATCCTGCCCTCCATGCCCGGCATCAATAGCAATCACAATCGGATATTTCCCCTGAGCAGTTTTAGTTAACTGCTTTTTCACAACCGGGGCATTATGCGTGGACGCCGGTTTTGTTTCCTGCTTTACCGAAGTAGCCTCAGCCGCCTTAGCTGTTAGTAACTGCTTACTTTTCTGCGGGATTGAATCCTCTCTGGATGCAGCATTCACTTCGTGTATTGAAGCGCTGTTTGCAGCTCCCTCAGCTTTCAGAGTAAAAATAATCTGATATTGATTCCCTGACTTCTTTACAACGGAAGTCACTGTTGCCTTCTGAGCCAGTTCCAGTACAACCCGCTTATGTTTCGCATCAGGAGGCTGGCTCGTTCGGGCTATCTTCACCAGATTCTGGCCAGATAAACGCATCGGCAATCCTGTTATATCAGCTGACTGACGAATATCGACAACCAGCCTTTCAGGATTATGAAGAGGAAAAAAGCGATATTCGGGATGCCCGCCAGTGAACCCCAACGTTACAGTGGCTTCAGATGAACTGTTACTCACATGTACATTTGATAGTGCGGATGCTACCGCCGTTGTCATAACCAATTGGCTCAGAACAATAAACAGCATAAGAAACGTCAGCCAATGGGATTGCCATTTTTTTATCGTCTTCACGCAGAAGGCATTCATCATGGTCAGGGATTCCTTCATAAGGATTTCAGATTATCCAATAAACTTTCACCATATTCAGATAACGCCACAAAATGAGCCTGTCTCCCTTCATTGTTATAGGCCAGATGCAACTCAATATCAGCATTGGGTAAAAACCCCGTTCCTTGTTGCGGCCATTCCACCAGACAAATGGCATCCTGATGAAAATAATCGCGGATCCCCATAAATTCCAGTTCTTCAGGATCTGCCAGACGATACAAATCAAAATGATAAACAGGGCGTGGCTGTAAAGCATAAGGTTCAACCAGTGTATAAGTCGGACTTTTCACGTGCCCCTGATGACCCAGCGCCTGTAAAAAACCACGGCTGAACGTCGTTTTTCCGGCACCAAGATCGCCATATAGATAAATAACATAGCCGCGTTTGCAGGCTGCTGCCACTGCATTGCCCAATGCAACGGTGGCATTTTCATTCGGAAGTGATAAAACAAGTTCTTTCATAGAGAATTATCTATTGTTTTATTGAATTAAAGCCAATTGGAATATATCCATCGTTTCCCAGACTATCGTCTGAAACCCATAGGATATATGAAAGACATATTAGTTAGATAGTTTAACCAATAACCATAACATAACTCAGCTATTATCATTTATTATCTTCTATTCAGAAACAAAGCAGGTACCCTATTTTTTATCTCAATCTATGCTGTGTTAACCTATGCTAAGTATCCTTTACAGCAGTCACTTAATATCCAATGGCAATCCCTCTCGATCTGAACCTTCTGGCAGTAAACATCAAACAATGGGGTCTTTCTCTCGGTTTTCAGCAAGTTGGTATTTGTGATACCGATTTATCCACAGAAGAACCGAGACTACAGGAGTGGCTCGATAAGCAATATCACGGCGAAATGGATTGGATGGCGCGCCACGGCATGATGCGAGCACGTCCTCATGAATTGCTACCCGGTACTTTACGGGTGATCAGCGTGCGCATGAATTATCTCCCGGCCAAAGCCGCTTTTGCCAGCACCCTGAATAACCCTGAGCAGGGATATGTTAGTCGCTACGCACTGGGCAGAGATTATCATAAACTGCTACGCCAGCGGCTTAAAAAGCTGGGTGAGCAAATTCAGGAATATTGCTGCGCTCATGAATATCAGGGAATACTTAATTTCCGGCCTTTTGTTGATTCTGCGCCTATTATGGAACGCCCGCTTGCCGCTAAAGCCGGAATTGGCTGGGTTGGTAAACACTCACTTATATTAAATAGAGAATCAGGCTCTTGGTTCTTCCTCGGTGAATTACTGATCAACCTCCCCCTTCCCGTTGACTCTCCTCAAGAAGAACAATGCGGGCGTTGTGTTGCCTGTATGACCACGTGCCCGACAGGTGCCATTGTAGAGCCTTATACCATTGATGCCCGCCGCTGCATTTCATACCTGACCATTGAACTTGACGGTGTGATCCCAGAAGAGTTTCGCCCATTAATGGGCAACCGGATTTATGGTTGTGACGACTGTCAGCTTATCTGTCCTTGGAATCGTTTCTCACAATTAACTGATGAAGCCGATTTTAGCCCCCGGGCAGCACTGCATACTCCTGAACTACTTGATTTATTCAATTGGAGCGAAGAAAAATTCCTGCGCATAACAGAAGGTTCAGCAATACGTCGTATCGGCTATTTACGTTGGCTGCGTAATATTTCAGTCGCATTGGGTAATGCCCCATACCTTGATGAAATCGTACTGGTTTTAGAGAAAAGAATTGGGCTAAGTGAGGTGTTAGATGAACATATCCACTGGGCTATTGCCCAACAACTATCCCGCCGAAATATTGATGCAATTAACGTTCAAACATCACAACAAAAACGGTTAATACGCGCAATTACCAAAGGGTTGCCCCGAGATGCTTAATATACAATCAGCCTGATTTTTGCTTAAAAAAAAGCGTCTGTTTCCTTGTGAATAAAATAAAAATGCTTTTCTGCTCAAAGTAAGAAGGAAAGATAAATATCAATTAAGATACTTTAAATAAAATTGAATTATTCAAATTTATCAATTAGTTAATTGATATATCTTATTTGAGATAATAACTTAAAAAAGTTAGACGCGACCATATCGCCTGTGGATAACTCTGTGTAACAAGAAAATCAATACAGGGCAACTCAAGATGGTTGTTATGTTAAATTCTGTGGATAAAAAATAGAAATTGTACTTCACTGGAAAGCATCATAGATCAGCAGTAAAAATGGAAACTCTTCATCCATTCTAGACAATAGTGGAGAAATTTTCCTCTGCCTATCCAAAAATGAGGCGGCATTATGGACCTGTTAAAGCAGGATGGCAAGCGCTTTCAGAAAATTATTTTTGATGGGAATAAGATAGCAAATAATTGCTACTATTGCCCCACAGCGGGGGCAAGTATGGCAACAAAACGTGGGTTAAAGGGCTTTTATCTTTTCCACTAATTCTCTTGATAATCCCCAGTCATACTCATTGTAAAGCCGTCCCAGAGTCTGATAAGGCGCTCCGGCGTAAAACAGTTCATATTGGTGATGCCTTGAGGCAAATTCAGAACCAATAGCATCCCAGACCAGTTTCATGAACCTAACCTTCTCAGCAGGGGAAACAATGGATGAGTATTGTGTTTTCTCAATAATCCCCAAAATTTCAGCATCTTCTAAATCAGACTGACTTGATGGCATCATCAAAATACCGCCGCCCGCCAACTTTCTGATAGTTTCCAGTACATTTGGATATATAGACTGCCCGATGACCCGATATGTATAAAGCAACGTTTTGTCAGGTACATAAAATCCATTATCAATTTTTGGGCAATGGATCGCACTTTTGAATAATCCTTCAATGTTCATGGCATAAGAAGCAAGCTGTGCCAGTGATTCTTTTACGGGTGGGTATTCGCTGACACCATTATTTTCAGCCATTTCCTGAGCAATACCTGCCAGAAAATGTAATTTCACCGCGTAACGGGCAATACTCTGAATATCCATCAGACGTTCCGTTGCGGTTGAATCCACCTGCTTAAAACACATCTCGATATCTTCGCAGACGAATACCCTTTCCCAGGGAACCAAGACATCATCAAAATAGATTGTGGAATCGTTCTCATCAAAGCGAGATGATAACGGATAATCCGCAGGATTAGCCCCCTGCTCGTAAGAGCGTCTGGATATAATTTTTATACCCTTTGTATTGATCGGCATAGCAAAAGAGAGCGCATAACGTTCATCAACGCCTTTTTTCAGTGGCTTATGTGAACCCACTAATATTTCATCTGCTAATGCTGCACCGGTAGCAACCATTTTGGCCCCGCGAACAACAATACCTTTAGCATTTTTTTCCACCACGCCAAGGGCATGGTAAATATTCTTTTCATGCGCCCCCGGTGTTTTTGAGCGATCGCCCTGTGGGTTAATCAGCGCATAGGCCAGATAAAGATCATTTTCACTCACATAGGCAAAATAATTCCGTAAAGCATCAGCACGTTCCTGAGAATAAGATTCGAACAACTCAATATGCGTGACCATTCCGGTAAGCACTGCGGCCGCATTATCCGGGCTTCTGCCAAGCCAGCCAACGGTCTGCTTAGCCCACTCATATGCAGCCTGACCACGTGCAATCAACTTCTCGGGAGTGGAAGGTAACTGCCAGTACAGGCTCATCTGCTCGCCTGTTTCTGTCCTGAAAGTCATTTTATCTGCATGTTGGATTTTATAATCATACAGGTTTGCTACAGATCTAATCGCATTCCTGAACGCCGGGTGATCCACATGATCTGTAACTTTTTCTCCATTAATAAAAATGGTGCGTCCATCACGCAAATTTTCTATATATTGCTTTCCGGTTCTTATCATACTTTCCATGCTCCTATCGATAATGATAATTTTAAAGGTCAAGCAGAGAAATCTTTTCAGTCAGCACGAGATATCTAATATACAAAGGAAACTGTCCAAAACTGGAAATAGTATAATTACAATAGCTCTCATTAAAATACGCCAGAGAACAGAAAACCATAAACTACAATAATAAAGATCGTGATTACCATTTCCGGCAAAAATATACTTTCAATGAAATAGGATATATTCATTCGGATTAACCAGAAAAGCCATATCAAATTACAACACTGGCGTGATCAGTAATATATGGAATGATTTTTATGGAAAAAATAATAATATAAACCAAATAAAATAACTACCTTTCGTTTTTTAATGTTATAAAACAAATAATAGAAGCCAATATTGTTATTCCCATTAATATATATATCAATATATTGAAAGCATCATTGTAAATAATCAGGAGTTCCTGAGGAGATAAATGAATAAACAGACTTCTGGCATTGTCAAAATTACCCGTCGTCAAATTACTGGCCGCCGTAGAAATCACATTGGTAGTCTGTTGTGAAACTTGCTGTAAATTTATTTGTAGTAAAAAATTCAGTATTGCTAATGCTCCCGCAACGCATATGGCTTCACCACAAGCTCGCATAGTTGTGAAAATACCGGTTGCCATTCCTGCCCGTTCTATAGGTACTACCCTGATAGCAAGATCATCCATCAATCCCCACGGAAAACCTGTACCCACACCTATCAACATCAATGGCAATATTAACTCTGTCGGTTGTGTACCAACAGGTATGTCAGCTAACCATGCTAATCCTGCTGCGGCACATAACAAACCCAGACATGAAAGTATTGATGATGAAAACCAACGCGTTAACAAAGCTGCGAGAAAAGGAACAACAAGCATTGGTACTGACAATGCAAGCATCATTTCGCCAGCTTCAATTGCACTGTAACCCTCAATACCAATTAACCGAATTGGAAACAGAATCAGCAACACAATAAAACAAATCGCAGTTGCCAGTGGCAAAAGCTGTACTCCAACAAACTTTTTAAAACGAAAAAGAGACAAATCCAGCATTGGACGAGCATGTGCTAATTCACAGATAATGAAAATGCATAGCATCATGATAGAAGAGCCAAAGAGTGCAATAACAGTAGTGCTTCCAATACCACTTTGCGGAATTTGCATAATACCAAATGTTAATAGCACTAAAAATGCCGTGAAACTAAATACACCTTTAATATCGAGTTTGGCTGCATCAGGATCCCGTGTCTCACGCATTTGGATACCACCAATTACCAGTGCAACTACACCAAACAGAGCACCCAATAAGAATACTGCTCTCCAACCAAATACTTCTATCAAAGCGCCTGATATCACTGGCCCAAATGCTAAACCCACACCAAAAGCCGTGCCTAACAAGCCAAAAGCCTTTGTTCTCGCTCTTCCATCAAATTCCTGTGCTAAAGCAGCATTCCCCCCCGCCATAGCCAGTGCCGCGAAAAATCCCTGTATTCCACGTAATAAATCAAGATAAACAACACTATTGGCAGCAGTAACAAGAAGAGAAAATAGTGTGAAACCAGTGATACCGATGACAAACATTTTCTTGCGCCCATATTGATCAGCTAACGCTCCTGCTGCCATTACGGCACTACCAAAACTTAATGCAAACGCATTAATAATCCAAGATAGTGCAATTGCACTTCCCCCCAATTCAGATTGGATCGCTGGTAAAGCGACAGCCGGCCCCGTATATTCAAGAGGTAAAATTAACCCTGCAATACAAACAGCAGCCAATACCCAATAGCAACGCCATGACTTCTTCGCCATTTGCAAATCCTGCTCCAAGAAAAGTTTTTAATAGCTTTATTTTACTTATGTACCATCATAATAATATTGCTATATATTCAAATTAAAATTGCGGAAATAGCATGAATCATGATCTGGCACTCTGGCATCTATTTTTTCGAATTGTCGAAAAAGGAAGCCTAATAAAAGCAGCAAAAGACTTACGATTAGATCCCTCTGTTGCTAGCCGACGTTTAGCAACTCTTGAACAACAGCTAAAAGTTCAATTGATTAATCGTTCAACCAGAAAATTAAGTCTGACAGAAGCAGGAGAATTAGCTTATGTCCGGATGTTACCTTTACTCAATGAAATAGATAATACATTGAGTGATATCAGCGGTAATTCACTGTCAGGAATAATCAAGATTACGGCTCCGGTGAGTTTTGGAGAACACTACATCACTCAATGGTTAACCCTATTTCAACATAAAAATCCAGACATTATATTTGACATAGTACTTTCAGATAGTTGTCTGGATCTCCGGCAAGAAGGGATTGATCTCGCGATCCGAATTGGCGAGTTACCTGATTCAACACTCATCGCTAAAAAATTGGGAAATATTTCTGGAGTATTATGCGCCAGCCCTAAATATCTGGCAAAGTATGGAACACCAATGCATCCACAGGATTTAACGAAACACAAATCGATTATTTACTCACTACATCAAAATACTCATCCATCCAGTCTTCAATTATCCCGTAATGGGTTAATCGAACGAGTCGAGTTATTCAGTAGTTTTTACCTTAATCATGTAGGCGCAATTTACCAGACTGTATGTGATGGAGCCGGTATCCATGCTGGACCAACGTGGTTATTCAATAGAGCCATCAAAGATGGAATATTAATCCAATTATTGCCTGACTGGACTCTCCCTTCACTACCCGTTCATCTTTTAAGAGTACAAAATAGCTATGTCCTCAAACGGATATTAGTATTAAGTGATTGGATGACCGAATGCTGGCAGCAGGTTGAAAATATATAACAACATTCGATATACATCCAATACTAATAGACTCTTTCTTTTAAAAGAACAGATTAATTTTCATTCCTTTTTATTATATATTTATCATAGAACAATTAAATATAAACTTATATAAAAATAACATATCAATCAACTCTACATGAGGTTGTTACCTATGATTATTAATGATAAGTCAAATGTATCACAAGTTGTTAATACAATTGATGATTTATCACTCATACATGAATGTTATCATTGCATACTGGGAATGAAAAGAAACGAAAAACTCACCAATATAAATTGGTTTCACTCAAGTGATATTTCTCTTTCAATATTACAGATACATATAGTTGACTTACTTCTCTCAATGGAGAAGAGTAAATATAAACAGGCTAAATCATTCATTGAGATATTAGAAAAAATAAGTAAAAAAGAATCTGATGAACGCGCTGATTTAATCAACTCAGGGATAATTTCTTTAATTAATAAAAGTTATTATCAGGCCAGAAATTGTTTTTATCAGTGCTTACTAAAAAACCCTAAAGATATATTCAGTTTTTATACATGTCATATGATTGAATTCAACAATGGTATGACCGGAACCATGCTTGAAACACTCAGTCTTGTTAACAAGCACTGGGAGATTAACGATGAATTTTATAGTTATTTCAAAGGAATTAAGGCGTTCATCCTGAATGAAAATGGTTATCATGATGAGTCTTATGACAGCGCAGCCAGTTCATTGAAAATAAATAGTTTCGATATTTATGCTATTCATGCCATCTGCCACTATTTTTATGATAAGAAATTATTTCACGAAGGAAAAGAATGGATGGATGAAATGAAGGACATTTGGCATAACAACTATGGTATGAGAATCCATCTATTCTGGCACTATGCGATGTTTCTTATGGAAATGGACGAAATTGATCAAGCGTTAGATATATATCATCAAATTCGTCATAAAAATGACAGATATGGGCTTGAAGATTTAGACGCCACCTCTTTATTATTTAAGATGAAATTCACACATGGAAGGAACGACCAATATATACAAAAACATGCAAATTTACTTTTCGAGTCATGGAATAATAAAGAAGAACTTGGATTTTATTTCTTCAATGATTTCCATGCAGCGTTAGTCTTTGGCATTAATAAACGATTCGATATGATAGATTTCTTAATTGAAAAAACAGAAAAGAGTAATCCGATAGGCTATTATAATACAAAAATAAACATCCTTGAGTCGATAAGAAATTATAGTCAGGAAAATTATCAGAATGTAGTCTTAATTTTGCAAGAGCCTATGAACTATCAATTCATGGGAGGGAGTCGGATTCAACGAAGTATTATCGATGAAATATTTAATGATGCTAAATTAAAGTTAGGAATAAAGGAAAACAAGAATAAAATTAAAAATATTTTAATACCCACTGAAATATAAAACAAAGCCATATACATTCGGAATTTACCACCTCAAGATTAGCCATATAGTTAATTATATGGCTAAACTAATTTAGCTAATCCGTCAAAATAATCTAGAACGTAAAAAATAGATTACTTAGCATTAAATTACATTAACGTCTAATAATCCTCGCCAGAGATAGTTTTCCCTCTTTGTTTTTTATGATGATATTGCTATGCTGAGTTGACTAACGTCAATAATATAATGTAATTAATAGGAAATCATAAAATAGTATCATTTACCATTATAATTTCATTACGGAAAAATAAAATAAGAAAATATCACAAGGCGATAATAAATATGACAACAAAACCAGATGATTACTCAAGCTACCTTAAATTAACTCTTGTTTCCATTATATGGGGTGGAACGTTCATAGCAGGAAGGTTTATTTCGTCTGATACCAGTTCGTTATTATCAGCTTCAGTTAGATTTATTTTCGCAGCATTTGTGCTAATGATAATTATCACTTTTTCTAAAAAAGGATTTATCAAAATTAATAAGTCACAAATGGTAAATATTATCATGCTGGGTTTTTTTGGTATTTATGTCTATAACCTTTGCTTTTTTTATGGCCTGAAATATATTGATGCTTCCAGAGCTTCCCTGATTGTAGCGATAAACCCCGCAGTGATAGCAGTAGTTTCTTATTTTTTGTTTAAGGAGAAAATGTCCACCATAAAAACCATCGGGATTTCACTCTGTTTGTTTGGTGCGGGAATTGTAATTATCGGAAACAACTTATCATCATTATTGAGCAACAAAGGTAATATGATCGGTGATATCTCTATTTTAGGATGTGTCATCAGTTGGGTGATTTACAGTGTTTTCGGCAGGAAAACAATCAATGAAATTGGTGCATTATATACTGTCGCCTATTCAGTTATTGCGGGTGCGATAATGTTAACAATAACCGCGTTAATAACGGGTGATATACACTCCACTGCACTGGTTTCTTTGTCCATGAGCGATCTGATAAGTCTAACGTATTTAGGTGTTATCGGGTCAGCTATTGCGTATGTTTTATATTATGATGGCATTGGTAAGATTGGCGCGACAAGAGCAGGTGTTTTTATTGCATTAAATCCGCTGACAGCGATATTGGGCGGCGTTCTCTTTTTACAGGAAAAATTTACTGTATCTATATGTATTGGTGGGGTTTTCATTATTGCGGGAATTGTTATGACCAATAAAAAGATAACAAAATAAATATGAATCAGATTATTACCATCCTATGGCCATTATTTGCATTGATACTATTAGGCTTTATTCTAAGGCGTAATACCTCATTTAATCCTTTATTTTGGCAAGGAGCAGAGAAACTTAATTATTTTCTGCTGTTTCCTGCTTTATTGATCAATAGTCTGGCAACCGCGTCTCTGGATAATCCTCAGCTACCACAGCTATTTTGGGCCATTCTCGCTATCATTAGCACAGGTTTAATAACATTAATCGTCATTAAGTTTTTACTCAAGTGGCCGGCTCAACGTTTTGGTGTTTATGTACAGGGGTTATTGCGTTTCAATACTTATCTCGGATTAGCCATTACGGTAGATATTTTCGGCTCTCATGGGATCGCTATAGCATCGCTGATACTCGCGATCTTGGTTCCTCTTTGCAATGCAATTTCTGTTTTTGCATTAACACCAGATATAAAGACGTTATCAATTAAGCAGTTTGTCATGATAATTACTAAAAACCCGCTGATATTAGCCTGTTTCATTGGGATATCCCTCAATCTCACTCATATTGGCTTACCTTACGGTTCAGGGCAATTTTTAAAAATTCTGGCAGGAGCGAGCCTTCCTCTGGGGTTAATTTGTATCGGTGCATCGTTGCAGCCATCAACGCTGAGAACAGAGAAAAAACCGATCATGATTAATAGCTTGTGCAGATTATTATGTATGCCTTTGGTCGCCGGTGTTGTTGGCTTCTTATTTGAACTGAATATGTTGGAAATCAACTTACTGGTTCTCTTTTTCGCCATACCTACAGCACCGACAGCTTATATTTTAACCCGTCAGTTAAATGGAGACAGTCAGTTGATGTCAGCGATTATCACGTTGCAAACAATGCTTGCAGTAATTACATTACCTATTGTATTAAGCTTGAGATTCGACTAATTGATCGATTGGCTAGTTTATAGAATGGAAATTTGATTTGGAGCGGGAAACGAGACTCGAACTCGCGACCCCAACCTTGGCAAGGTTGTGCTCTACCAACTGAGCTATTCCCGCATTATGGATGGTGAACCAGAAATGCTTTAACTTGAGTTTGAAATTACGGTAAACACTCGTAACTATCAACTTCCCGCATCTCAGGAACGCGCGCTATTATGAACGCCTCAGATAAAGATGGCAAGCCATTTACCCAGACATCAATACTAACCGCTCAAAAGACATTCAAATCTGTATATACCGCATACTTTGCATATGTTTATAGAATGCTGCCATTGCAATATGGTACATTATGTTATCCGAAAATTAACATAATATATACAATTGGCCTCTAATAAGATTTGTACTTGTCGGAATAATTTGCTGGAAATAGATTAGATCCATTTTTAGTCGTATCTCAAACGGTAATGCTCTTAAGTAAAGGCCGAATTATATGACTCTATACTCTCCACCTAAATTTGTTACTGGCAATGACGCCCTTATCGATCTTCTTCTCGCTCAGGCAGAGCTGGATAAAAGCCATAATCTCAATACCGCAGGATTTGTTTCAGGGTATCGGGGTTCGCCATTAGCCCGCTTGGATCAGGCATTATGGCAAAGCGGGAAAAAACTGGCTCAGGCTAATATACGTTTTCACCCTGCAATCAATGAAGATCTTGCAGCAACTGCGATTTATGGTACTCAAAAAGTTGAATCCGACCCCGACCGCAATGTCACCGGTGTTTTTTGTATGTGGTATGGCAAAGGGCCGGGTGTTGATCGCTCCGGAGATGCACTCAAGCACGGCAATGCCTATGGTACTTCACCCAATGGCGGGGTGCTGGTTATTTTGGGCGATGACCATGGATGCGTCTCTTCTTCTATGTCACATCAATCTGACCTCTCACTGATATCATGGGGCATGCCGGTCTTACATCCCGCTTCCGTGTCTGATTACCACGATGTGGGATTATGGGGCTGGGCCGCCTCTCGTATCAGCGGGACATGGATTGGTTTCAAAGCAATCAGTGAAGTCGTAGAAAGCTGTGCTACCCGGGAAGAAAAAACGCTTCCTGAGTATAAGATACCGGAAATAGATCCCGGGCCGACTGGGTTACATTGGCGCTGGCCTGACCTTCCCAGCCCTTTGATAGAACAACGGCTGGTCTATAAGCTGAAAGCTGTTCAGGACTTCGCCAGACTCAACCCGATAGACCAACTCATCGCACCATGCCAGCATCCGCGCGCTTTATTAGTTACCGTTGGTAAAGCTCATCATGATGTTCTGGAAGCACTGCGTATCGGAGGGCTGACACCTGCTGAACTGGCAAAAAATGGTGTTGCTCTTCTCCATGTCCGACTGGTTTATCCTTTATCACCCCTTCTCAGTGAGATGGCATCACAGGTTGCTGATATTTTTGTCATTGAAGAAAAAAGTGCTGTCGTTGAACTGCTTCTCGCGCGGGATCTCATTAATTTGCCAAGACAAATTAACCTGATTGGGAAACACGATCATCTCGGCAACAAATTAGTCTCTACAGATATGGAGTTACGTCCTTCCGGGCTTGCCCCTCTTCTGGCGGATTGGTTAAAAAAATTCGACTTACCTCTTTCTGTTCCTTTGGAATGGATAACCCAGACGACATTACACGATATCACGCTGCCCAAACGTACACCTTATTTCTGCGCTGGCTGCCCCCACAGTACTTCAACCCGTCTGCCTGAAGGCAGTCAGGCACAAATCGGCATCGGATGTCATGTAATGGCAGCATGGATGGACCGTAATACGGGTTACGGCCTGACCGCAATGGGGTCAGAAGGTGTTGACTGGATAGGCCATTCCGCCTTTATCAATCGCTCTCATGTGTTTCAAAATCTGGGAGACGGAACTTATTTCCATTCGGGGCATTTAGCCATTCGTCAATCCATCGCTGCTGGCAGCAACATCACCTATAAGCTGTTATTTAATGATGCGGTCGCAATGACAGGAGGGCAGGCTCTGGATGGCAATATAACGATCCAACAAATTGTCTCTTTAATGCTGGCTGAAGGGGCTAAAGACGTTGTCGTCGTCACCGATAACCCGGATAAATATAAAGGCCAGAATAGCCTTCCTGCCGATGTCAAAATTTATCAGCCGGATTATCTCGAAGATGTGCAGAAACGTCTGCGGGATATCAAAGGCGTGACAATCATCATCTATGAGCAGGTCTGTGCAACAGAATTACGCCGTAAAAGAAAAAGAGGGTTAATCCCACAAGCAAAAAGGCGGGCTGTGATCAATGAGGCCGTTTGTGAAGGCTGTGGTGATTGCCAAATTCAATCCAATTGTCTTGCGGTTATTCCGGTTGAAACACCGCTGGGCACTAAACGTGCGATAGATCACCATGTCTGTAATTCCGATCTATCCTGCCTGAAAGGCTTCTGCCCCAGTTTTATTACTATCGAAAACGCCAATCCCGTTCAGGATGCCAGCACAATAATGTCGCAGGAAGAGATTGATAACCTGCTGATTAAACTACCTGAACCAACAATAAAAATGGCAGAGGCTCCCTTTGAAATTTTATTAGCCGGTGTCGGAGGAAACGGTATCATTACTGCTGGTCATATGCTTGGTCTTGCTGCCGAAATTGAAAAATACGCTGTTAATCTGCTTGATTTTACAGGCTTCGCTCAAAAAGGGGGCGAAGCAATGACCCATATCCGATTGAGTCAGAATACCGAACAATTGCATCAGGTCAGAATCGATCGGGGGCAGGCTGATCTTGCTATTGCGGCTGATTTAGTCACTGTCACAGGGCAAAATTCACTGGAAGTGATGTCAAAATCAAAAACCAGTTGTGTACTGAATACCCATGAGACGCAAATCGGCGCCATGCTGAGAAATCCGGCAATAAGTTTAGATCAGGCCAGAATACAGGATACTCTCCGCCAGTATTGCCGGACATTACAATCCATTGATGCCGAGCAGATTGCAGCCGATTTGGTTGGGGACAGAAATCAAACTAATATCGTTTTAATCGGTTACGCTTGGCAGCTTGGTAAAATCCCAATCAGCCTAAGCTCTATCGAGCAGGCCATACAGAAAAGTGGCATAACAAATCATGTTATAGAGAATGCACGGCGCGCTTTACATATCGGTAGAATTGCGGCCGTGCAACCAGATATCCTGAATAATTCACTGCATGTTGAACCGAAGCAGACCATCAGAACACTGGATGACCTCATTTTGCACCGATACCAGCTTCTGGTTGAGTACCAGAATGAAAAATATGCACTGCGGTATCTCAGCCGTATCGCTCAAATCCAACAGGTTACGCAGCAAATTGATGCCGAAGGGCTGGCGAAATCTATCGCAGAAAACTTATTCAAGCTGATGGCCTATAAAGACGAGTATGAAGTTGCCCGCCTTTACGTCAAAACCGGGTTCTTAGATAAGCTCCGTTCACAGTTTGATAAGACGGATAAGATCCGCTTTCACCTCAGTGCACCATTTTTCAATCGTAAAGATCCCAGAACGGGTGAAAGAGGAAAACGGGAGTATGGCTCCTGGATAATTCCTGTTTTTCGCTTTCTCGCTGCCTGTAAGCCATTGCGCGGTACTATTTTTGATATTTTTGGCTATCAGGAAGAACGGAAACAAGAAAGGGATTTACTATCCGAATATGAACAACTCATTGATCTACTCGTAGAAAAATTAAATCGCAATAACATGGAGATCTGCCAGAAACTCGCTGTTTTACCCGACCAAATCCGTGGTTTTGGGCATGTGAAGCAAAAAACGATAAAAAATATGCAGGAACGCAGGGAATTATTGCTAAAAGAGCTTGCTGAAATGACGTGTTGAAATACCTATTAAAAACAGATGGATATCACTGGCTACGGTGATATCCATCCATTTTATTATTTTTTAGTGAATGGAGTGTATCAAGTCCCGAATTTATTAATGATTTTATTAATATCGTTGTCACAATCTTGCCCTAACCTCCTTCTAACAAACTATCGTTATAATGTACGCCGTTAAAACTTTTACCCGTTGATGTTTTTATACTTTTTTTAGCTGATTTATGACTCATATTTTCATCTTTTTTCTGGTCTAACAGCGTATTCAGTTGATGAGTTAATTCCTCATTTTCCTTTTTCAGTTTGACATATATACTCCCCGCTTCTCGCATGCTTTTCTTAAACCTACCACACACTTTAATATATTTTTTATAAACTTCCTCAGCCTCTTTCTTGTATTTTCCATATGAGTCATTAAATTTATTTCTTAATTTTATTTCATGAAAACTACGCTCTAGCTTTTGGTAAGCTTTAAACACTTCCAGTTTATTAGAAAAAGCAGAAAAATTAATGATAATGGGTTTGTTTTTATCAATTAAATTAATGTAAATTTTTTTACCCAACAATAAAACATCATCTATTTCATTAAACGAACCTGAGAAAATAGTTTTATTATTTTTATGTTCTTCTATGATTAACTTATCTTCAGTGGCATTAGTATTTAATCTGAAAATATAATTGTCGAATTCATAACTGTCACTTTTATTAATCTCATTCATAATCATTCCTCATTTATCTCCTGATACCAATCAAATCTATTTTCTAAAAATCGATATAAATTAGATAGGTCATCACTTTGCTTTAAATTAGAAAGTTTAACTCTATGAATGATACTTTTAGATGTAATTGGTTGTGATGTATCTAATAGTATCGAGAGGGGCAGCATATATTTGAAAAATATTTATTTCGATTATGCTATTTGACCATCCGTTACCAAATAAATCAATCAAAAGCTGTTTATCAGTATTTCAGGAATAAACAGGGGAAAATCACAAGAGCAGAGATCGGTCGGTAATCAGGATGTTGTTAAGTAAAACAGATACACCACAATTCACAAGAATGGATTTGCATAATAAAAAAACAAAAAAAAGCGCCTTTCAGCGCTTTTTTCTATGACTTGCAGATTATTAATAATCTACCGTCCTGAATTTGGAGCGGGAAACGAGACTCGAACTCGCGACCCCAACCTTGGCAAGGTTGTGCTCTACCAACTGAGCTATTCCCGCATAGTTAATGCGTTATTGAACATATAAAACACTCAACTCATTGATTAGGTTGATGTTTTATCTTTAACGGCATCAAGATGGGCGCCATTATGAACTTATTTAATAAAGATGGCAAGTATTTTACACGCCATAAAACATCAAGTGCTCAAAATACATGCTAGCAGACCCAATAAACACCACTACCGCCTTAATTATCGCTCAACATCTGCACATTCTCTCTTTAATAAAAAACAAAAAAACATGAATTGTGTAGCCTCTTGACTAAAATTTGACATCGAATTAATCTAATATTCAATTATTAAATTGAATGATATTTTTATGTTCCACACTGCTTTTTATCGACAATCAAAATACAGCTACATTGAGGAAATCCACCGTGAATAACATGGCGTCAGAGAAAATAAATACAGAAGCCTCACCAGAAGTATCAGATAAAAAACATCGGGATATACCTCTCTCCATATATTTACTCGGATTGACGATATTCATCCTGAATACTTCCGCGTTTATGGTTGTGGGCATGATGCCATCGTTAATGGATGCGTTTGACGTTACAGTCACTGATATCGGCTACCTGCTTTCACTCTACGGAGTAGGAATGTTCATCGGCGGGCCGATATTGACAACGATATTTGGCGTACTTCGGATCCCCAACAAGCAAGCGCTGCTTTGGATATTAACGCTCTATAGTATTGGAGGGGTCATAGCCGCAATTGCCGGGAGTTATTATGTTATGGCTATCGCCCGCGTTATGACCGGTTTTGCAGGATCGGCCTGCATCGGCATTTCTTTGGCAATCTGTGGTGAAGTGGTTAAAACAGAAATAAGAGGAAAAGCGTCATCGATTGTATTCACAGGCATGATGCTGGCAAATGTTCTGGGCGTTCCCGCAGCGATCATGATCGATCAGTATCTCGGCTGGCGCTTCAGTTTTTGGTTAATCGTTATCTTCACCATTATTTGTACTTTGATTTTATGGACAAGGGTGCCATTTTCACACAATACAGCCAATATCTGTATCAGCGAGCAACTTGCCTCATTCAAAAATGGGAAACTCTGGGCAGCTTATGCGTCAAGCGCTCTGATTATTGGTGCTTCTTACGCTGCTTTCAGCTATATCTCTGTTATCCTGACTGAAATTACAGGGTTATTACCCACTATCATTCCTGCTGTTCTTGGCTTTTACGGCGTTGCAAACGTCATCGGTACTTCGCTCACAGGTCGTTTTGCTGATCGTCACACCTTTGCAGTCCTGACAATCGGGATCAGCATACTGACAATATCACTGCTGATATTCGCGCTTTTCCCGGAAAACCGCTATATCAGTGTGATCGCTTTTTTAATCATTGGCATTGTTGGTGTCTCTATGAGCCCGGCTCTGATTACACGGGTTATGCGCGTGGCAAATGCAGGCCCTTTGGTTAACAGCGTCCATGTCGCTTTCATTAATAGTGGTTCTGCCTTTATCTCATGGGCTGGAGGGTTAAGCATTGCCGCCGGGTATGGATTAATATCACCACTTTGGATTGGCTTAATTCTGGCTGTTTTTGCTTTACTTTCGCTTATGCCACGTAGTGTCAGAACGGCAATGACATTGCACTGAACAAAAAATTTACTTAAAAGCAGTTTGTATCAGGAGTATTGTCAGAATTTGGGGAGTGATAAAAAATTCAGGGCTGAGTCTGATAAAAAAGATTTGGAGCGGGAAACGAGACTCGAACTCGCGACCCCAACCTTGGCAAGGTTGTGCTCTACCAACTGAGCTATTCCCGCTTAATTTTGGTGTGCTGTACTTTTGAAATTCTTCATCGGTACGGGGAGCGCATTATACAAATAATTCACCTTATGGCAAGTACCAAGACGAAAAAAATTGGACTTTCTTTTTAACTGGTCAGTTATCAAACGAGAAATCTGTTTAGTGATTCAGATAGAGATATCTTACTTTGATTGATACATATCCATATTTGATCGTGTAGCTCAAATGAGCTACAGTACACTTATTAATCAAAGGAGGTTTAAATATGGCCGCAAATGCATTTGTTCGCGCTCGCATAGATGAAAAATTGAAAAATGAAGCAGCAGCTGTACTAGCAAGCATGGGGTTAACCGTTTCCGATCTAGTTCGCATAACACTCACTAAAGTCGCCACAGAAAAAGCTTTACCATTTGATATGCGTATTCCTAATGAGCTAACAGCTAAAACCATTGCCAATAGCCAAAAAGGCATTGATGTTCACCAAGCAAAAGATGCTGATGATATCTTTGATAAACTGGGTATCTAATCACTCATGAAACAAAGGGCTATTGAATATTCCACTCAGTTTCAAAAAGATGTGAAGTTAGCTCAGAAAAGACATAAAGACATAGAAAAACTGAAAGAGCTAATGAAACTCTTGATTAACAATGAGTTGCCATTGCCTACTGTTTACAAAGATCATCCGCTACATGGTAACTATAAAGGCTATAGGGACGCTCACATAGAACCGGATTGGATCCTCATCTACAAAATAACCAGTGACCTTCTCCGATTTGAACGCACAGGAACACACTCAGACCTATTTTAAATTGCTAGCAACGCAAGTAACGATAAACGTTGATTAAGTGGGTTTCCGCCCCACTTAATCAACTAACATCAGCAAAATACCGCCATTTACTTCTGAATAAAATGCTCGCGGTAGTAAACCAGCTCCGCAATTGACTCCCGGATATCATCCAATGCCTGATGAGTATTTTTCTTGCTTAAACCCGCCAGCATTTCTGGCTTCCAGCGACGAGCCAACTCCTTAAGTGTGCTGACATCCAGATAGCGATAGTGAAAATATTTTTCCAGCTCGGGCATATAACGGAACAGGAAACGGCGATCCTGACCAATGCTATTACCGCAAATAGGGGATTTTCCTGCCGGAACCCACTGCTCCAGAAACGCTATCGTCGCTTTTTCAGCTTCAGCCTCACTAAACGAACTCTGTTTTACACGCTCCACTAAACCACTGCCAGTGTGAGTCCTGACGTTCCATTCATCCATCAGGGCCAGTTGCTCAGCTGGCTGGTGTACCGCAATAACCGGTCCTTCTGCAAGAATATTCAGCTCTGAATCTGTCACGATAGTTGCAATTTCAATTATGCGATCGCGCTCGGGATCCAGACCCGTCATCTCTAAATCTATCCAGATAAGATTGTTCTCACTTTTTGACATGATATATCCTAGGTTCCTTTAAAACAGGTAATCTGTATCAGAGGTGTATCATAGCGTTTTTGATCACCCGCAGCGATAACCAGCAAGATAGATGAAATAAGTGAGGTTCGGTGGCTAAAAGTAAACTCTCCAAAGGGCAGCAACGCCGTGTGCAGGCCAATCACCAGCGCAGGCTAAAACAGCCGCTCAGCAGGAATGACGCCCAAAAACCAGAGCTGGACGACAGCCAGTTTGGTGAGCCACAAGAAGGGCTGGTTATCAGCCGATTCGGGCAACATGCAGATATTGAGGCCGCAGATGCCTCCATACAACGCTGTAATATCCGCAGGACAATTCGTTCACTGGTTACCGGTGATCGTGTCGTATGGCGTCCTGCCTTACAGCTTCAGTCAGATGTAAGGGTCAATGGGATCGTAGAAGCGGTTCATGAGCGTACTTCCGTGCTTACCCGCCCTGATTATTATGATGGTATTAAACCCATTGCCGCTAATATCAACCAAATTGTGATTGTTTCCGCTATCTTGCCTGAACTCTCACTGAATATTGTCGATCGTTATCTGGTCGCCTGTGAAACACTCAATATTGAACCCTTGATAGTGCTGAATAAAATCGATCTTCTGGACGATGAAAGCCGTGCATGGGTTAACGGTGTCATGGATATTTACCGTCACATCGGGTATCGGGTACTGGAAGTTTCCAGCCATACCGGAGAAGGCATTCCTGAACTGATCCAATTACTGGCTGATAAAATCAGTATATTCGCGGGTCAATCAGGGGTCGGGAAATCCAGCCTGCTGAACACCCTGCTTCCGGACAATGAAGAAACCATTTTGGTTAATGAGGTTTCAGATAACTCCGGTCTGGGTCAGCACACGACGACGACAGCGCGTCTCTACCATTTTCCACAGGGAGGAGATGTCATTGATTCTCCCGGCGTCCGGGAATTCGGCTTATGGCATCTGACACCAGAACAGGTGGTACAAGGGTTTATTGAATTTCGTGATTACCTTGGAAGCTGTAAATTCCGCGATTGCAAACATCTTGATGATCCCGGCTGCGCTTTACGCGATGCACTGGAGCAAGGCGCTATTGCAGAAGAGCGCTTTGAAAACTACCACCGGATCCTGGAAAGCATGGCACAGGTTAAACCACGCAAAAATTTCACTGAAGGTCAAAAGTAAGGCAATAATTAGCAATACGTTGCCCTGACATTCAAGGTAAGGGCAGGTAGAATAGCGGACTTTTGCCCAATTTTCCTATAAACATTGGCCTATAAAACACTTCAAGAGGTTGACGTGCTGGATAATATTAAAATCAGACTACAATATTTACTGCCAAAGCAATGTATTACTCACTTAGCAGGCTGGTTCGCCAATAAAAAAGCAGGCTGGTTGACACAACTTGTCATTAAGGCTTTTGCTAAAGTTTATAAAGTTGATATGAATGAAGCCCAGAACTCATCTTTTCAGGCTTATTCAACCTTTAACGAATTCTTTGTCCGGCCACTAAAAGAGGGCATTCGCCCCGTCGTCAATGAAACACACCTGTTGGCACTGCCCGCAGATGGAGCCATCAGCCAATTGGGGGCCATCCGGGAAGAGCAGATTATTCAGGCTAAAGGTCACTACTATACTGTAGAAGCACTATTGGCCGGGCAGCACCAACTTGCTGAACAATTCCGTAATGGCCAGTTTGTGACGATTTACTTATCACCGAAAGACTATCACCGTGTTCATATGCCATGTGACGGCGTATTGAAAGAGATGATTTATGTTCCCGGCGATCTGTTTTCAGTCAACCCGTTGACTGCCGCCAATGTACCGAATTTATTTGCACGTAATGAACGCGTTATCTGTATGTTTGATACTGCTTTTGGCCCAATGGCACAAATCCTGGTTGGTGCCACAATTGTGGGTAGTATAGAGACTGTCTGGAGTGGCTGTGTCACTCCGCCACGCGAAGGTATTATCAAGCGTTGGGTCTATCCGGCAGAAGGCGAAGAAGGGGCTGTTTCTCTCAAGAAGGGAGAAGAAATGGGCCGTTTCAAATTGGGTTCAACCGTAATCAACTTGTTTGCCCCTAATCAGATTCAGTTTGCTAATAACTTATACAGTGGTTCACAAACCCTGATGGGTGGCCTGCTGGCACAGGCTATCTCAAGCGATGAAGAGCATGATCAAGAGCATATTGAGCAAACAACTGACGATGTTTCCATGAATCAAAATAGCGCCAGTTAATTTATTACCAAGGAGCCCCTTATTGTGCGCCTGATTATCAGTTTATTTCTTAGCCTGCTTATTGCGAATCTGGCTTTTGCCTCTACAACACAGCTGGATGAAAACCAGCTTAAACAGGAGCTGAAACAGATTGAAAGCAGTAAAAATCCGCAGGACGCTGAAATTGCGCAAGCACTGCAAGGGGCTATCACTTGGATTAGTGATACAAAATCCGCCAAGGAACGGATTGCAAAATACCAACAGTCAATTGATGATTTCCCAAAATTAATCAAAGAATTACGCCAGAAAATACTGGCAGCCAGTGAACCACCGCCTGCTATTCCGGCTAATCAGACCATCAGCAGTCTGGAACAACAGATTATCCAGCTCAACAGTCAATTACTGGAGCAGGAACGGCAGTTACAACAAGAACAAGAGAAAATCCGGGAGATTAGTGAGTCCGTCAGTCTCATGCCTCAACAGCAAACAGAAGCCAGACGCCTGTTAGCTGAGGCCACTTCCCGGCTTCAGTCATTAAATCCACCTTCTGCGGGACTGGGTGACGCCCAGTTAACGCTTGCTCAGGCAGAAGTGAATGCCCGCAAAACGGTGACCAGTGAACTGGAGATGGCACAACTTTCTGCTAATAATCGGCAGGAGATTGCCCGCTTACGAGCAGAATTATTTAAAAAACGCTATCAAAATCTGGATATCCAGCTCCAGCAACTTCGTAGCCAGTTAAACGCCCAGCGGCAGCAAAAAGCAGAATCAGCTCTTGAGCATACTGAAATGCTGGCAGAACAGAATGGTGGAAAACTACCTCAGTTTCTGCTGGATGAACTTCAGCAAAACCGCCATCTCTCACAAATGCTCAATCAGCAGACCCTACGCATGGATGCTATTGGCTCTCAACAACGCAAAGCGGCCGATGATATTCTGCGGGTACGCCAGACCCTTAATACTATCCGCGAACAGGCGCAATGGCTGGGTGATTCAACAACATTAGGCGCCGCGTTAAGGGCACAGTTAACCCGCATCCCTGATGTCCCTAAATCTCAGCAGCTCGACCGAAATATCGTTGAATTACGGGTTGAAAGGCTGAAATATGAAGAAATGTTGGAACACTCTCAGCGGGAAAGCGAACAGACTCCTATTACAAATAACAGCCTGACGCCAACCCAAAAACAGGTTTATGATTCCCTTATCCGTACCAGAAAAGAGTTACTTAACTCCCTGCTTTCCGGTTATGACAGCGAAATATTGGAATTAACAAAACTCAAAGTCTCTACCAGCCAGTTAAATGAGGCATTGAAAGAAGTTAAGGATGCCACACACCGCTACCTATTCTGGGTAGCGGATGTCGATCCCATTTCACTGCATTACCCTCTATTGGTTGTACGGGATTTAACCCGATTACTTTCTCTGGATACAATTTCCCAACTAGGCATTGCAATCCACGTGATGCTGACAACGCAGGATACCTTGCTTTATCTGCTGGGTACGTTGTTACTGGTGATATTCAGCATCAGTTCACACCGCCAATATCACGCTTTCCTTGAACGTTCCAGCAACCGTATCGGCAAGGTGACACAAGATCACTTCTCTCTGACCATAAGAACCGTGTTCTGGTCTGTTGTGGCGGCTTTGCCCCTGCCAATGCTCTGGTCAGCGATTGGCTACGGTCTGAAAAATGCTTGGCAGTATCCAATGGCAACCGCTATCGGTAACGGTGTCAGCGAAACAACGCCAATCTTATGGATTTTCATGCTCAGTGCCGCATTTGCCCATCCGAATGGTCTGTTTATTGCTCATTTCCGCTGGCCGGAAGAACGCGTCAAACGGGCAATGCGCTTTTATCGGGTATCAATTTTCCTGATTGTGCCATTGATGATGGCGCTAATCACCTTTAACAATTACAGTGATCGTGAGTTTGGTGCAACCCTCGGCAGATTATGTTTTCTCATGCTCTGCGTCTCGCTGAGTCTGGTCACAACCAGTCTGAAACGGGCAGGTATTCCACTGTACATGGATAAACATGGGTCAGGTGAAAACGTCATCAACTCTGTTTTATGGTGGATATTACTTTCTGCGCCGATTCTGGCCGCGCTGGCTTCTGTACTAGGTTATCTGCAAACTTCGCAGGCCCTGTTAGCACGGTTGGAAACCTCCGTTGCCATCTGGTTCTCCCTGCTGGTCATTTATCACATAACCCGTCGATGGATGTTAATCCAGCGCCGTAAAATTGCGTTCGAAAGGGCAAAACAACGCCGGGCCGATATCCTCGCCCAGCGCGCTAAAAGTGAAGAAGATTCCAGCAACATTAACAGCAGTGTTGAAGGGGTGATTGAAGTTGAAGAGCCGGTTATCGATCTGGATGCAATCAGTGCCCAGTCTTTAGGTCTGGTACGCTCCATCCTGACGATGCTGGCACTGGTTTCACTTATCCTGTTATGGTCAGAACTACATTCTGCGTTCTCTTTCCTTGAAAATATCCGGTTATGGGATGTCACCACAAGCATCAACGGTATTGATACTATCCAGTCAATCACGCTGGGTTCTATCCTGATAGCCATTCTAGTCATTATTATTACGACTCAGCTTGTCCGTAATCTCCCTGCATTACTGGAACTGGCACTGTTACAACATCTTGAACTGACACCCGGTACAGGCTATGCCATCACTACCTTAACCAAATACGGTATTACGCTAATCGGCAGTATCGTCGGTTTCTCATTAGTAGGTATTGAGTGGTCAAAACTGCAATGGTTAGTTGCAGCAATGGGGGTTGGTCTTGGTTTTGGGTTACAGGAAATTTTTGCCAACATTATTTCCGGGCTGATGATCCTGTTCGAAAAACCAATCCGTATTGGTGATACCGTCACTATCCGTGGGCTGACCGGTAGCATCACCAAAATTAATACGCGGGCAACGACTCTGACTGACTGGGACAGAAAAGAGATCATCGTTCCCAATAGAGCATTTATTACTGAACAATTTATAAACTGGTCATTGTCTGATACCATCACCCGTATTGTCCTGACGATCCCTGTTCCCGTGGAAACAGAATCTGCGAAAGCAACAGAAATATTACTGACTGCTGCAAAACGATGCCCGTTAATTATCGATAATCCGATGCCTGAAGCCTATCTGGTTGACCTGCAACAAGGGATTCAGATTTATGAACTGCGAGCTTATGCCGCAGAAATGGGGCATCGTATGCCTGCTCGTCATGAAGTACATCAGTATATTTTGCAGGAATTCCATAACCACAATATCACCCTGCCATTCCCGCCATTTCAGGCTCGTGTTGATATTTTCGGACAGGAGATCCGCAGTGCTACAACCAACACATCAGGTCGCAATCTTCCACGTAAACCGGGAGATCTATAATTTAATTTAGGGAAAAAGAGAACAAAAATATGGTAAGGCGCATCCCTGTTCAGATAAGTGGCTTACTGGCATTAAATGGTGTTTCCATTCTGGGAAACACCATTACAGAAATTGCCATTCCTTGGTTAATTCTGGAAATATCAGGTAGTCCATTATTGGTTGCTGCTGTGATGTCAGCCAAAATGCTGCCATTAATATTATCTGTTTTTTTCAGTGCACAATTGGTTGATCGGTACGGCGCATTTCGGATCTCAGTATTATCAGATTTCGTTAATTTCCTGAGTGTCTTATTCATCCCCGTATTTTATACAATGGATATTCTTCACCTTTATCTTTTAGCGATTTTATTAATATTTTCAACTATTCTGGATGCCCCAGGGCGTCTGGCAAAAGATATTATGCTGGCAAAGGAAATAAAACTGCATAAAAGAGAGAATGAATTAATCAATGGCATAAATAGTACCATTGAAAATATTTGTGATCTTGTTGGCCCTGCTTTTGGCTCACTCATTATCGCCATGCTGGGTACAATTAATGCGTTATACTTCGATGCGGTGAGCTTTTTAGTTGTTGCTCTTGGTATTATTATTCTGAAAAAACATTTTGTCTCTGATATAAATCAGACAACGGAAGCCCCTTCTCTACCGCACCGTTATTTCCTTGAAGCCTTGAGCTACATTAAATCAGAGAAGGAACTGTTTTCTGTTCTTGTCCTCAGCTCAATCATCAATTTTGTTATCACCCCATTCCTGACTGTTTATCTGCCTTACGTAAATAAAACCGAATTTAATTCCGTTATCAGCCTTGGGGTTTCAATGACATGCTTTGGTATAGGCACGGCTCTTTCCTCTTTGCTGTACGGTATCTATGGAAAAAATTTCTCCAGCCACCGTATCCTTCTCTCCGGCTACAGCCTGCTTGGGTTATGCTTCCTGTCTTTGTCTCTATTCAGTGGGCAATATATTCTGTTTATCCAGCTTTTTATCATCGGCTGTGGCATTGGTTTCTCTGCTCCCGTAGAAATTACGTTGATTCAACGCAAAGTACCTGAAAATCTGTTTGGCAGGATAATGACTCTGTTTACCTCTACCCGGTTTATCAGCGTTCCTGTCGGGTATATCTTTTTCGGTGCTGTGCTGGAATCCAGAATCGCCCAACAAACACCTCTTATTATGGCGGTAATAGTATTGAGTGGAATATTAGTTTATTTACTTCTGCGAGGAAAAAGGGGGAATTTAAAATAAGGAAATGCGGAAAAATAAGGTGATTTTTTATTTATAAGAAAACGCTGTTATAAAATCATAAGCAGCGTTTTTATAGTTTTGGCAAACTAAAGAAAAAGATCAAAGAGATATTACTATATTAACGCAGTCCCTTCGGGTCAGCGCCGTATTCATTACTGCCTTCTGTACCTTCCAGAAGAGTAAAGATAAATACGACAATACCGCCAGCCGGGATAATATTCAGTAATAACCACCAGCCAGAACGATTAGAATCGTGCAGACGGCGTACTGATACTGCCAGTGATGGGATAAAAGTTATTACCACATAAAGAACAACTAATATGAGTCCGATGGTCTCACCAAGAAGTGAGGATAATATAAACACTGCCAAAAGGGCCAGCATATTAAACAGATAAAACATCCAATATTCTTTACGACGTGCACGCCCGGAAAAATCAGCGTAATTTTTTAAAACCTGAACATACCAATTCATAATATTACTTCTTTAAGAGAAAATTTTATAAAACAAAAGGAGACAAACTATAAAGGATGCGGGATTTTATACTCACTTATCTTTTAAAGTCCACACCACGCCCTTAAAGAAATAACATTGACCAAACCATGTAATCCTCCGATATTTAATTAATAAAGTCTGCCCAATATAAAATACAACGTAATTTTAATATATATTCTTCTACTTCATATCAAAGTTAGCTATCAATTAATCAGAAAAAAAAAGCCAATTAATGCAGCATTAACTGACCATAAAATAACATTTGTTTAGCATGCTTATAATTAATTAAATCATTTAAAAAAGAAATGATGCTCCTGAAAAATACTCTAATCAATTATCAATCATCGCGCACATGCAAAAAATGCGGTTACACCAGCCATGATATTTACATAAATTTAACAACATCCTATTATCCCAGCTTAAATAATAAACATACTCTTATCGTTTGAGATGATATGAAAACCTTATCCGGCAGACCATGGTTACTAATAACTTTTTTCCTGATAGCAAATCTTTTCTCTTCAATTGCTGTTGCAATAGGAATGTATCTTATTCCGTGGTATATCAGCAATAATGCAGGTGATCCTTCTGCTCTGGCAACAACTGCCATGTTTTCTGCTGTGTTAGTCCTTTGTTTGACTCCTTTTATTGGTAAAATAATCGATTCCTTCAACCGAAAATCAATCCTGATGTTTATCACCATTGCAGTTCTGATACTTTTCCTGTTTCTTTCTCTCTCAGGTAATACATTTTCGAACCAATTGTATGCCCTAATCTGTGCCTATATCTGCATTCAGATTTATTTCGCGGTTTTCTATACAACCCGCCAGGGATTTATTAAAGATGTTTTTCAGGCCAGTGAGCTGTATCGTATTAATGCCATTCTTGAAATAGAATCCCAGTCTTCGACACTCATTGCAGCATTATTAGTCGTTGCTTTTTCGGGTTCAACTGACATTGATATTTTTATGCTACTGGCATGTATGACGTTTATTTCCCTTATTATGCTGACAGTCATCCCTTACACCTCCAGAAATATCAGTCATGGAAGTGCTCCTGAATCTCAACAATCCACGCTTCCTTTATCATTTTTAAAAACTGACTTATTTTGCTATATGTCGATGGGTGCAATTCCCTTCATCTGCATCATGACAATCAATATTATCCAACCCCCATTTATGAATAGTGTGCTTCAGCAACCTATCAGTTCTTATGCTACTTACGGGATTATCTACGGCTGTGGGGCGATTCTGGTTGGTTTTATTATGGGAAAAATATCCAATCATTATTCTCAACGCAATCTGGTGTTAGTGTGCACGCTCATTTTTACAGTGACACTCGGTATCATCGCTCTGTTTCCAACTCTTGAAGTGATTCTGATTTGTGGTTTTTTCCTCGGATTCAGTAATTCAGCATCACGGATATCAAGCAACAACCTTATTCTACAGGAAGTTGATTCTGAGGTAATTGGCCGGGCATTTTCATATGGACAATTTTTCGCACTGTGCGGCAGGATCATTGCGACAGGGCTTGTTCCACTCATTTTTGTTAGTGATTACAAACTAGTATGGAATTATGTTTTTGCTATCAGCCTTATTGCACCAGCCGTGTTGTTGGTCAGGCGGTATTTAGATCAGGCAGAACCCAGTGAAGCACGATAATAAGTAAGTTTATCGCTCAGGCTGGCAGCCACAGGACTCACCAATTTGTAATTCAAACTCGAATTCACACTCCTGTGCCCGGCCACTCCATGTTCTCAATATCTTGATGGCTGTTTGGGCCATTTGATCAACCGGCTGACGAACAGCAGTCAAAGAAGGCACATTATACAAAGATTGCTGAGTCGCATTGAAACAAACTAATGCGATATCGGCAGGCACTTTTATTTTATGTTCGGCCAGTGCACGTAAACAACCGAATGCCTGCAACTCATTGGAAGCAAACACGGCCTGAGGCAACTTTCCTTTCAACATGCGTAGCGTCGCTTCATAGCCTCCCAATCGGGTATAATCTGTAGAGAAAATCCATTCTTTCTTTATCGCCAGATTTGCTTGTTCTAACGCATCTCGCCAGCCTGAAAGGCGATCTTGTGTGTTTAGCATGCTCAGAGGCCCACAAATAATGGCAATATCCCGATAGCCATGCTCTGTCAGATGTTGAGTCACTTTAAATGCGGCAATCCGTTCATTAACTCGGATTGCACTGACATTTGAATCAGCATAAACCCAATCGAGCATCACACAGGGAGTTCCACTGGCTTGAATCAAATCAATATAAGGATGGCGATCCACACTCGTGTACAGTAGACCATCAATCTGACGATTCAGCAGATTATTAATCAGCTCCTTCTCCCTCATTCGATTATCGCCTGAATCCCCCGGTAGCAGTACTTGCCCATGTTTAAAAGCCTCCAACTGCAAGGCATGAGCGACTGAAGAAAGGAAAGGATTGGATATATCCGGCAAAATCAGGCCATAAGCATGAGTTGATCCAGAAACTAACGCCTTGGCAATATTATTCGGGCGATAACCTGTTTTTTTTATCGCTGCCAATACACGTTGACGAGTTGCTTCAGCTACAGGGCGCGGGCCATTGTTAATCACATAGCTGACAACAGCTACCGAGGTTCCGGCTTCTTTCGCAACATCATTACGTGTAACTTTTTTCAAGCGGTCATTCATATATCTATGCGAGTTCCATCATATTGGATTGCAGGGTATTAAATTGCATCTTCAAGTAAATTCAAATCTCTGCCACGTGTTTCAGGTGCAAAAAATGTCGTAATAAACCCGATCCCTGCCATCGCTGAAAAATAGCATGCAATGGGCCACCAGTGACCGCTAAAAGAGAATAAAGCTGCGGCAACCAATGGTGCAGTACCTCCAGATAACATCGCACCTAATTCTTTCGCAAATGCCATTTTGGAGTAACGATTGGTGACACCAAAGAGTTCGACTCCCCAAGCAGCCTGTACACCAAAAATACCGAGTGAAGCCAATCCCATGCCCACAACAATAGTCAGAATGACGACGATCGGTTCACGACTGTCCAACAGGGAAAAAGCAGGAAATGCATAAAAAATCAGTAATAGACAAAACCAGCGATAAGTAATGCGACGCCCAAAGCGATCAGAAAAATAACCGGCCAGAGGGATGATGATAAAACCCAACACTGACGCTATAAGTACTGAAATTGTCGGAATAAATTTATCCATCGCCAGTACGTTTGCAACATAACCAATGATAAACCCCTGAGCCAGATATGACGGCCCATTTTCGCCGATGCGCAACCCCACCATCAGCCAAAATGCGCGACTTCGCTGCCAAAAACAACGCCCACGTTCAGGTATTTTATCTTGTTCTTTTTCAATTAATACCCGGCTTCGTTCTTCTGCCAGCATCGCTTTATAGCGTTCAAAAACCGGCGTTTCGCTCATATAGCGACGTATGAATAAGGCTGCTAGTGCAATCAAAAAGCTGCACAGAAATGGAATGCGCCATCCCCAATCCAGTAAACTCTTTTTATCCATCGTCAAAACCAGCAACCAGACCAGTGATGCCAGTAACGTTCCACCATTAGAGCCAAGAGCGATAATGGATGAAACTAAACCTCGCTGTTTAGGTGGTGCAAATTCCCCCAGAATTACCGTACCGCCAGATAATGCGGCACCCGCGCCGAATCCCTGTATAAATCGTAAAATCACCAAACAAATCGGTGCCCAAACACCAATATGTGCATAACTGGGAATTAAGCCAATTAACGTCGTTGAAATTCCCATCAGCATGACAGTCATAACCATGACAAATTTACGGCCTTTTCGATCTCCCAGCCAGCCGAATACGAGCGCCCCAATAGGGCGGGCAATAAACCCGACAGAATAAGTGGCAAAACTAGCTAATAACGCGATTGTCGGAGTCACTTCCGGAAAGAAAATATCAGCAAAAATGATACCAGCAGCTAAACCGTAAAGTGCGAAATCGGCATATTCCATCGTCGTACCGAACCAACAGGAAAAAATCGCTCGCCGAAACCCTTTTCGCCCTTCCGGTGTAGCCAGACACGCTTCAGAAGCATGCCGTAACTCAGTGATAACTGGCTCCGTATTTTCACACGGCATAACAAGGTATTCCCTGAATGTTGGAACAGTGAATTTTTAACTCCAACATAATATTTCTGACAATATTATTTTTATTCATCGATTATTTTCACACACCAGAATATCTACTCGCGTAGACTGTAAAAATACAGGAATTTAATTATTGAAATTCAGCAACAACTATCATAGAAAATTTAATGATTGTAATTAATAAATTTTAAAACAAGAGGGTTAAAAATAATCTCTATATCTACGCAGGGAATTTTCATTACGGTATATCATTAAGACAAATGTCACGTAATAATATGATATATAAATAATTAAATTAAAAATGACAGTCATAACAGAACAACACTACAAAATAATAATATTTGTCATAATAAATAATGAAATTATCATATCTAAAAATAATGTTGCTAATTTTGACTTTCAAATATAAAAACAGCATCCAATTGGATGCTGTTTTTATATTTGATAAGTGAAACCAACACACTCAGACTTGATACATTTTCTGCAAATAACATGACACCGCATCATCAGCATTAGAACCTATGATTTCCATCTCCGGCAGAGTATCTTTCAGGCGCTGATGTGCTCCCTCCATAATGCAGCCTTTACCAGCCACACTCAGCATTTCCCGATCATTCATGCCATCACCGAACGCAATGCAGTCACTTAACTCATACCCGATGGACTGACAGACCTGTGCCAATGCTTCCCCTTTGGATACACCGCCTGACATGATTTCCAGACAGTTTCTCAGTGAGAAGCTGACATTGACTTTATCTCCCCAGCGAGCTTCAATCCTTTCTTCCAGCTGAACCAGATAATCATGATCTTCGCTGGTATAGTAAACCTTACATACCCCATTCACAGGGAAATTGTCTCGCTGGAAAATCTGATAATGGAAATCCGATTCTTTAAAGAATTCGGTTTGTTCCTCGCTTGCCCGATTAACCCACCAATCATCGTTATTGTAATAGTTGGTCAGAACATCCGGGTTATCAAATTCCAACAAACATAAATCACGGGCAATTTCCGGAGCAAGGTTATGGCTGAAGACCAAATCTCCTTGTGAGTTATGTACCCTCGCCCCATTTGATGTGATCATGTAAGCATCAATACCCAGTCCATCCCGGATCTGCCCTACATCAATGTGGTGACGCCCTGTTGCAAAGATAAAGTGAATTCCTTTATCCGTCAGCAGATTCAATATTTTCTTTGTATACGGTGTTAATACGTGATCGGGAGATAACAGTGTGCCATCTAAATCAGAAGCAACAACATGGTACATGGTTCAAATTCCTAAGCTAAATTAATTTTGGTCAAAAAAATCACAAATCGCATTCAGGGCCTGTGCTCTCAATGCGTCTTTTTCGAACAGGATTTCATGGTGTGCCCCTTGGATAACCAGAGGATTATATTCTTCTTTTCCTGCTCCGGCTTTTTGACGGGATGCACAAAAAGCCAACAACTCCCGATTACTAACTACTTTATCTTCGCTTGCTTTTAAAACGATGAGTGGTGTCTGAATTTCGCCGGCCTTTTCAATGAGGTTATCGCCAGCCCGCATACTTTCGCGCATCCAGCGGTAAGTCGGGCCACCAAGGCGTAATTCAGGATAATCTACATAATAGCGTAAGTATCGCTGGTAACGAGCATAACTGTGAGTTAGCAGGTTGATAAAATAGGGTAGCGGACGCCATTGCCCGGTTAAGACGGCATATCTGTTACGCCTCCTAGGATAGGGTTCAGCCTGATTAACTAAAAAATTTGCCATCCAACGAGGCATCGGCAAATTAATACCAAACATAGGGGCACAGAGAGCCGCCGCACGGAATACTGATTCATGACGTAACAGAAGAGAACTCAGGATTGCTCCTCCCATTGAATGGGCTAGTGCATAACAGCGATGCGACTTAAGTGAAGAAATTTCGAGTTCAATCAGTTTTGCCAGATCATCTACGTAGTGATCAAACGACTCAACATGCCCTTTCTGAGGATCCGTCAGCATTCTGCCTGAACGCCCCTGACCGCGATGATCAATAATAAGAATGTTGTAACCCAAATGGTAAAAATCATAGGCTACCTCCGGATATTTCACATAACTTTCGCTACGCCCCGGAGATATCACCAATGTTTTATCATGATGAGGTGAACTGAAAGAGACATAACGGATAGGGATATTATCAACACCCATGAATTCACGTTCATCTCTGATATTCCAAAAATCCAGCAATAATCCATTTGTAAAAGCAGAAAACTGAGGCTCACGGTTTAGCCAGCTTGCTTTTAGTCTCTCAGGTACCATTATCATCCTCTATACCCGCTGTCTTTCCGGTTGCAGATTAACGACTTAATACTGCTACGTTTATTCGAATCCTTCGAAATGTTCACGGATAACTGTCATAAAGGCATCACCAAAACGCTCGAGTTTACGCTGCCCGACACCATTAATTAGCAGAAGCTCATCAGGTGTTATCGGGCACTGTTCCGCCATCTCAATCAGTGTTACATCATTGAAAACGACAAAAGGCGGAATATTATTTTCGTCAGCAATGGATTTCCGTAATTTTCGCAACTTAGCGAATAACTTACGATCATAGTTCCCACTGTATGATTTGTTTTGTTGATTTCTGCTTTTCAGACTTTGAATTCGGGGAACGGCAAGTTGCAGAGGCATTTCACCACGCAAAATAGGTCGCGCAGCTTCTGTCAGTTGTAGTGCAGAATAATTGGCAATATTTTGGTTGATAAGCCCCAGATGGATCAACTGGCGCAGAACACTCATCCAATGTTCCTGACTATGCTCTTTGCCGATGCCGTAAACAGGTAATCGGTCATGCCCTGATTCCCTGATACGCTGGTTATTAGCGCCACGTAGCATTTCAACAACATAGCCAATACCAAAACGCTGCCCAACGCGGTAAATACAGGACAGGGCTTTTTGTGCATCCACCAGACCATCATAACGTTTCGGTGGATCGAGGCAGATGTCGCAGTTACCACAGGCTGTTTGTTTGCTTTCGCCAAAATAGTTGAGCAAGACCAAACGGCGGCAGGTTTGCGCTTCAGCAAATGCGCCCATCGCATTGAGTTTATGCCGTTCAATATCCTGTTGTTCACCGGCAGGCTTTTCTTCGAGACAACGGCGCAACCACGCCATATCTGCCGGATCATAAAACAGCACCGCTTCAGCCGGCAGACCGTCACGACCAGCACGCCCTGTTTCCTGATAATAGGATTCGATGTTACGGGGAATATCAAAATGCACAACGAATCGCACGTTCGGTTTGTTAATCCCCATGCCAAACGCAACCGTTGCCACAACAACCTGTAAATCATCCCGCTGGAATGCATCCTGTACCCATGCTCGCTGGTTATTTTCCAACCCCGCATGGTAAGGTGCAACGCTCAATCCGCGCTTTTGCAGCCGTTCAGCCGTTTCTTCTACTTTATTCCGGCTATTGCAGTAAATAATCCCGCTTTTTCCCTGTTGGCTTCGAATGAATGCCCAAAGCTGGTCAAGGGGCTTATATTTCTCAACCAATGTGTAGCGAATATTAGGACGATCAAAACTACTGATATGAATGATAGGATCACGCAATTCCAGCAGGCGGACAATATCCTGCCGGGTTGTCTTATCTGCGGTGGCTGTCAACGCGATAACGGGAAGATCAGGAAAACGCCTGCGTAATTGCCCAAGTGCCCGGTATTCCGGCCGGAAATCATGTCCCCATTGAGAAATACAGTGTGCTTCATCAACAGCCAACAGAACAGGATGCCAATGGGATAACTGGTCGAGAAAGTTATCAGTCACCAGTCGTTCAGGTGCAATATAAAGTAATTTAATACTTCCCTGACGACAACGACGGATAATATCGCTCTGTTGTTCACGATCCTGAGTGGAGTTTAGACACTCCGCTTCGATACCATTCGCTCTGAGTTGATCCACCTGATCTTTCATTAATGAGATCAGTGGAGAAACCACCAGTGTCAGGCCGTCTTTCACCAGAGCAGGGATTTGGTAACAGACTGATTTACCGCCACCTGTAGGCATGATAACCAGACAATCCCGATCATCAAGAACAGCATCGATGACCTGTTGCTGGCCGGCGCGAAATTGCTGATATCCGAATGTTTTTCGTAATACTTGTTCAGCCAGCGATGCCGTGCTGATGACTTCTGCGGTAGACACGCCTTTCCTCAATTTTTAGAGCTGGTTTTATAAAATGATTATACCCAGTGGATTTCAAGTTGCATCGTGGCGACAAGGTGCGCCCCGGGAACGTTAGATAACCGTCTGTTTATAAAAACGGTAACCGGAGTGAGTGAACGCAGCCAACAAAGAGGCAACTTGAAAGACAACAGGTATTTAATTAATTACAGCATATCATTCAGCATAACACCGATACCAAATCGGGTCTGTCTGAAATTGTAATCAATCATTGATTCGCCATATCCGCTGAATAATTGTGCGTAAAAACGGACATGTTTAGATAGAGGATAACTCCAACCCAGCTCTCCGCCACTATAACCGCTGTTCCAGTTATAACGCCCCTGCATGGTAAATACATTTTCACCATAGTGGTAGCCGACTTTCAGGCGATAATACCCCATATAACGGTTCATTTCCGGGTTATCATCACGCCTGTTACTTTCAGTCAGGCGATACCACGGTTTCAAATCTACCTGCCAGTTTCCTTTTTGTGCCATCAACCGTGCATAAACCCGGTTCCAGCTACGGGAAGTGGATTCCGGACGACCATTAGACTGGTGATTAATTCCCGCTTCAATTTCCCGCAGGTGCCAGCCGGCAAGTTCATAATCAGTCAGCCATGCCAGAAATAGCTGCGGTTCATAATTAGTCTCACGGAATGGAGAAGACTCTCTTTTATTACTGAGTTGCCACCATGAACGCTGTGTATACGAAGCTCCCAGCAATGAATTTTCGCCAACAATACCTCGCCATATTGGAAAACCAAAACTGACCTGAAAGTGGGCTTCATCTTTACGGGCATGATCAGCCCAGTCATAACTGTTAATTGCCTGTTTATTTACCCGGGTACTGTAAGTGTAAATAATATAATTTGTATCATAGGGATAGAGCATAAAAGGCGAATCATATTCTTGCAGCATTGCCGAAATTACACTGCCTCTAACTGCGTCAGCCTGTTTATCTGAGCCATAAGCTAATGTTGATAATAAACAGGTAATCACCAGTATTTTCCACCGCAATTGCATTTCTGGTTTTCCTAATCGTGACAGTTCAAAGATAAAGAAGTAAGAAGATAAGAATATAAAGAGCAAAAAATTACTGAGATATTCTAAACTCGAAACGAGGATTTTTTATAGTAACTTTTTCTTCAATAAATTATTTTTTCGAAGCACTTCTCAGACTGGCAAGATGATAAATAAAAGCATAAACTTAACAAGTTATTAACCAACGATAACTCCCTAATGATATTCAATTTATTTTTCTCATTATCAGGAAGTTCAACATGGAAACGATACAGCACCCAACTCAACCTTTAACACAAGAAGAAGCGCGTAAAATTATAGGTGAGGTTTTTATTTATCAGATGCCATTCAACCAACTTTTAGGGCTTGAATTGATTCGTTTTGAGCACGACTACGCAGAGCTTCAATTTTTCAATCAAGATAAGCTATTGGGCAATATGGCCCAAAAGATCTTACACGGCGGAGCCATAGCTTCAATCCTTGATGTTGCAGGGGGTTTAGTCTGTGCAGGCGGGGCGCTGAACATGATGAAAACAGTCACGCTCGAAGAAATAAAAAAGCGTTTGCCCACTTTAGGTACGATAGACCTGCGTGTTGACTACCTGCGCCCCGGACGTGGCGAAATATTTACAGCCAGCAGTAATATTATCCGTGCCGGCAATAAAGTATCTGTTGCCAGGATAGAATTACACAATGAAAAACAAGTGCATATTGCAAGTGCAACAGGGACTTATTTGGTTGGATAATGTTTAATATTCTTAAATAAAGGAATGTGATAAGGAATACATTCCTTTTTTCAGGATAATTTTCTTAGAAACTCCTGAATCTTTATGAAAACTAAATTATTATATATTAGCAACTCTTCATATTTATTCTGCTTCCTGCTCCTCCACATTTTATCTGATGAAAATTGGGTAATTATCTTCAATAAATTGTCATATAGAAAAATAATTGATTAAATAGCAAGGATTAATGGTTGCTTATCGAAACATTACACCGACTGAGTTAAATTATTTAATAATACTCTGCCATAATTTACTTTACGCAAACAAATCTGATCGCTATTTTGGATATCACCCAAAATAAGGCGTGTAATATCGCGGTTACACAGCATTCGCGCTAATATTGGTTAACGCCTGAAATACCAAAAAGTCTCAAAAATTATTTATCGAAGTATCAATTAATAAAGAAAACAAGGAGCAAACCATGAACCCAAGAACAAAAGCAGAACAAGAAATCCTCTCTGGAAAACCCGTCTCTGCTGTTGTCTATATCTGGTATCCTTGTAAAAAATGGAAACTGGGACACACCACTATTTATGTTGGTGGAGTCCCCAGATACCCCTGGCCATCGGATTTACCTGACAATCCAACACCACAAAGTGAAAGAAGACGTTCTATCTCTTCTATTTTCTCTAGAGTTGGAAGACTTCCGTCAACAGAGTCTGTCTTTTCACGAGGTGCTAGCCCTCCAGCGCCTTACGACGTGACCGAAAGAGATTGGCCTTCATCATCCGTACAACATCCATCACGGACAACCGATAATAACTATGTGAGTTTCGTTGGTGACGCCAATATACGCAGGGGGTTTGTATCCATTGAAGGAGTATTCGAAAATACTCAGAGTGATTTTGAAGTACAACCTCATCTGGAGTATTACCTCATTGGCTTAGATGTTGAAAAAATGCAGGCTAAAAAAAAGGAGATCTATGATGGAAAAACGTATGGCAATCATCAAATCAGCCACAGCTATAATCCTGTTAACAAAAATTGTGCAGTCATGGTCGCCAGAATATTAAAATCAGGGGGAGTAGACAGTTTATTAACAAAAACTCAGAAAATAGGATACGGAAAAAATATCTACTGGACCCCGAAAGATATTGCACAGTTATGTAATCAATTAAGAAACAATGAGTTTGCTGTCAAAGTGCGCGGGTTAGACTGCCCTGATAAATTTAGCTTGCCGATTAGAACAATAATAGGGCTCAGGTAATTTGAGAGTGTAAAGATGTAAACTTTAATGACCACCTCGCGAGTTCTTATATTCTATTCACAACGCCAATAACCAATTAAAAAAGTTAACCATTAACGCTAAATTGGATTATTAAGCCAGTAAGTTGAATTAATACAGAGTTAAACTCTAATTTAATGAGTGGGATTTTTTATTTATCATTCATGCTATTAACCCCTTGTAAATTACTTAACCCAGTGACACATTGTATGGCTCTATGGGCTAACATCTAATAAGCTCTTCTCATTTTTTTCTGAACACTCTCTGAACATTCAAGGATATTATGAACGAACCACAGACAACCAAAGGTATTTTATATGCCTTAGGTGCTTACCTGATTTGGGGGTTGGCTCCCATCTATTTCAAAGAAATACACTACGTGCCACCCGATGAAATCGTATCGCATCGTGTTATCTGGTCGGTTTTCTTTATGGTACTGATGCTGACAATAACTCGTCACTGGCGTCAGGTTCTGACGGTAATAAAGCAACCAAAGCATCTGCTGATGTTAGGCATCACCGCCTTTACTATTGCCAGTAACTGGTTGGTTTATATCTGGGCAGTCAACAATAATCATATGCTGGAAGCAAGTCTTGGCTATTTTATCAATCCGCTGGTCAGTGTGCTGTTTGCAATGATATTTCTCGGTGAACGTTTCCGTCGTATGCAGTGGATTGCGGTCGGGCTGGCATTCACCGGTGTCTTTATTCAGCTATGGCAATTTGGCTCTGTACCTGTGATTGGCCTGTATCTGGCAACAACATTTGCCCTGTATGGCCTGATCCGTAAAAAGCTGGGCGTAGATGCACAAACCGGTATGTTGATTGAAACTATTTGGGTATTCCCAGTTGCACTGGCTTACCTGCTGTTTTTCACTCATACCCCGACGAGCAACATGCTGAATAACACGATATCCCTAAATCTACTGTTGGTTGCAGCGGGTATTATTACAACTGTGCCATTGCTGTTTTTCACCGCGGCGGCGGCTCATCTGCGCTTATCCACGCTAGGCTTTTTCCAGTATCTTGCACCAACGTTGATGTTCCTGCTGGCGACACTGGTTTATGGTGAGAAAATTGGGTCAGACCGTCTGGTCACGTTTGGGTTTATCTGGGCAGCCCTGATTTTGTTTACGCTGGATGCGCTTTATACGCAACGCCGTTTGCGGAAGTAAATCGGCATTATTGCTGAACTGACCCGAAATCATCCTGATAAATAGGGTCAGTTATTATTTAAACAAAAAAATGGGTTCAAAATAAGCGAAGTTCGCCATCTTCTGAGCTTATCTTCAATGAAGTGCCACATGCCTCAGCATAACGTTCCAGTCGGGATAAGCTCGCGTTGATTGCATTGTTTTCCAGTTTACTAACAGCTGGTTGGCTAATTCCCATTTTTTCAGCAACTTGGCTACTATTTAAACCCGCTTTCTTCCTCATGTTAATGAGAAACTCCCTCATCTCTTCTTTTTTCTTCTCAGCCAAATATGCTGATAAAACCTCAGGATCTTGAAGTAATGTAGTTTTCACGTCAGAGTATGGGATACCTTTAACTTTCATCAAGTAACTCCTTCTGTCGCTTTGTAGTATAACGAGAGGTATCCCCCAGAAACATAGCTGACTATGTAACTGGAGGCAGCAGAAGCCGCCAAAATAGCGACTTAAAAAGTGAAAGCCGGAAAGATTACAGCCAGTTTTTCCGCTTAAAGTAGAGGTAAGGTGCCAGTCCCGCAGCGATCATCACACCAATCGCAGCCGGATAACCAAAGGTCCAGTGTAATTCCGGCATAAACTCGAAGTTCATACCGTAGCTGGAAGCCACCAGCGTCGGGGGCAGGAACACGACAGAAACAACGGAGAATATCTTGATAATCCGGCTCTGTTCGATGTTAATAAAGCCCATCGCCGCCTGCATCAGAAAGTTAACTTTCTGGAACAGAGATTCGTTATGTGGCAACAGGGATTCGATATCCCGCAGGATTTCACGCGCCTGTTCTAACTGATTAGCAGGCAAACGGGCACGGCGCACGAGGAAGTTCAGGGCGCGCTGGCTATCCATCAGACAAAGGCGAACTTTCCAGCCAATATCTTCCTGCTCGGCAAGGTTAGACAGAGCTGAATCAAATTCATCCCCTTGTTTACCGTTCATAATGACCCGGCTCAGGGATTCCAACACACTGTAGATATTTTCAATGACATCAGCCAACTGTTCGATCTTGGTTTCGAATAAGTCCAACAGGAGTTCATAAGCATTCCCGTCAACCATAGTCTGGTTGCGGGCGCGCATTCGGTATAATCGGAATGCAGGGAGTTCACGCTCTCGCAATGTGTAGAGACGACCGTCACGAATGGTAAATGCGACTGTCGAGTTGCCAGCATGGTCTTCGGCGTCTTCAAAGTAGAAGAATGAGTGAACGTGCAGGCCGTCTTCATCTTCAAAAAAACGCGCCGAAGCCTCGATATCATCCAGCTCAGTGCGGGTTGCCAGGATTTGTCCTAGTTCGTTCTGAACCCGGAGTCGATCATCATCTCCCAGCCCAACCAAATCTACCCACATGGAGTCGGATAATGTATCACCTTCTTCAAGTTCAAGACGGAGCAGGCGATTATTCTCTAATTTAAATGCGTTCAGCATGTACCATAAGTCTCCTTATACTCCCTACGTTGATCGTAAGGCGCGAATGTTACGCTTATACCCGTCGTATTTCAAACTACCTCTTTTTTGAAATCCATAGGGTCTAGAAGAAAAAAGCCTGTCAACATTCGACCGGATTATTATTGGCCGGTTTCAAGTCTGGCATAAGCGGCAACCAGCCACTTGATACCTTCGCCCTGAAACGCGATCTGCAAACGGCAATGCTCCCCACTGCCTTCAATATTAACAATCGTCCCTTCACCAAATTTAGGATGGCGGACTCGTTGCCCTAAAGCATAACCACTATCATTGGTGCTGATCGGTGTTCCCAGCCGTTTATGGCTAACGGGTCGGGATACTGTTGCCCTCAGACGAACCTCAGTAACACATTCTGTCGGTAACTCTCCGATAAAACGCGATGGGCGATGGTACACCTCTTTACCGTATAAACGGCGGCTTTCCGCATAAGTCAGCGTCAGTTTTTCCATTGCCCTTGTCACACCGACATAAGCCAGACGGCGCTCTTCTTCCAGACGCCCTCCTTCATCAATGGACATTTGGCTTGGAAACATCCCCTCCTCCATACCAACAATAAAGACCTGCCTGAATTCCAGCCCTTTTGCCGAATGCAGGGTCATCAGCTGAACAGAATCCTGATAGGCATCAGCCTGCCCTTCCCCTGCTTCAAGCGCCGCATGGGACAGAAAAGCCTGTAATGGCATCAAATCTTCGTCTTCATCCTGATAGCTGAACTGACGGGTCGCAGTCACCAGCTCCTCAAGGTTTTCGATACGCGCCTGTGCTTTCTCGCCTTTTTCCTGTTGGTACATCGCCCACAAGCCGGAGTCCCGGATAACCCGATCAGTCTGCACATGCAGCGGCATGTCCTGTGTTTCAGTTTCCAGCGCGTCAATTAATTCGATAAAACGTTGTAGAGCTGATGCTGCCCGACCTGCCAGCACTTTTTCCTGAATTAACAACTGGCTGCTTTCCCAGAGTGTCTTCTGCTGATCACGCGCCATCTGGCGAACAACATCAAGGGTTCTGTCCCCGATCCCCCGGGTCGGTGTATTGACTACCCGCTCAAAGGCCGCATCATCATTACGGTTTGACACTAAGCGCAGATAAGACAACGCATCTTTAATTTCCTGCCGTTCGAAGAAGCGCTGGCCACCATAGATCCGGTAAGGCATGGAAGCCTGCAACAATGCTTCTTCCAATACACGGGACTGGGCATTACTGCGATACAGGATCGCGCAGTCTTTCAAAGCGCCTCCGTTATCCAGCCAGTTTTTCATTCGACTGACCACATAACGAGCCTCATCTAACTCATTAAAAGCTGAGTAAAGTGAGATGAGTTCTCCTTCACTGCCTTCTGTCCACAGATTTTTACCCAAACGATCACTGTTATGTGCAATCAGGGCATTGGCGGCTTTAAGTATGTTACTGGTAGAACGGTAATTTTGTTCCAGACGAATAGTTTGTGCAGCGGGGAAATCCTTCAGGAAACGCTGGATGTTTTCTACCTGCGCCCCTCTCCAGCCATAAATGGACTGATCATCATCACCCACAATCATGACTCTGCCTGAATCGCCTGCTAACAGGCGGATCCATGCATATTGAATACTGTTGGTATCCTGAAATTCGTCTACCAGAATATTAGTAAAACGATCGCGGTAATGTTGCAATATTTGCGGTTTATTCAGCCACAGCTCATGAGCACGCAACAACAGCTCAGCAAAATCCACGAGTCCGGCACGATCACAAGCTTCCTGATAAGCCTGATAGATTTTCAACCATGTGACTTCTACCGGATTGCCATAGCTTTCAATGTGACGAGGGCGCAGACCTTCATCTTTTTTACCGTTGATGTACCACATGCCCTGACGTGCAGGCCACTGTTTGTCATCCAGATTCATCGCTTTGATGATCCGCTTAATCAAACGCAGCTGATCGTCACTGTCCAGAATCTGAAAATCCTGCGGCAAATTGGCATCTAAATGATGCGCCCGCAGTAAACGGTGAGCCAGACTATGGAATGTTCCAATCCACATGCCGCCCTGACTGGTGCCGATCAGGTTTTCAATGCGATGGCGCATTTCCGCTGCGGCTTTATTGGTAAATGTTACCGCCATAATGGAAAAAGGTGAGGCGTGTTCAACTGACAGTAACCAGGCGATCCGATGCACCAATACGCGGGTTTTACCACTACCGGCTCCCGCCAGTACCAGCATATTGGTACGGGGTGCTGCAACGGCTTCACGTTGTTTATCATTCAGGCTTTCGAGCAGATAAGAGACGTCCATAATTACCATCAGTTGTTAGCAATGACCGCTGTCACTGTTTTTTTGTACAGATTTACAGTCTGAAATTATATCAGTGCGATCAGAGAATCCAAGTCAGAAATCTCAACATGTGGAACCAGCCGCCCTTCCGGCTCCTGCATGAGATTTTTATTTTCAATATTGATCCAGCAAGCCTGCATACCACTGCGAATTGCGCCTTCAACATCAGTCTGCAAATTATCACCAACATGCAGGATTTGATTTGCCGGCAACGCCAGCCGTTCAGCCGCCAGATGGTACATATCCGGATAGGGTTTGGAACGACCATCCACGCCGGCTTTGAGTATAAATTTGAAATAAGGGGCAAGACCACATTCCGCAGGTTCAGCATTACCATTGGTGATCGCCACCAGCGGTATTTTTTCTGCCAGTACCGATAAGGTGTTATGCGTGGATTCCGGTACTGTAATCTGATTACGCCAATAAGTGAAACAGGACATAATCTCACCCGCACCACGTATCGCTTCTTCACGGTTAAAACCGTGGTCGCTGAACATCAGTTCTGCGGATTGCCGCCGCCATAATGTCACATCGTGGTATATTTCAGGCTCCATCTCAAGCACCGCCTGACGGTATACATACAGATCTTCACGGTCAAAATGGCTGAATTTGCTATCGTACTGCCTGATAAAACACAATACTTCTTTTTCGGTTCTGTCGATGACGGGATGATTATCGTAAAGTGTATCATCCAAATCGAATGTCATCGCCGCAAACGGCGTGAGAGGCCGATAAAAACGCATTATGATTTCCCTCTTTTTGCTCTGGGGTGAGCCACATCATAAACTTTGGCTAAGTGTTGAAAATCCAGATGGGTGTATATTTGGGTAGTTGATAAATTTGCATGACCCAACAGTTCCTGCACTGCCCGGAGATCACCACTGGATTCCAGAATATGTGTCGCAAACGAATGACGCAGTTTATGGGGATGAATATGGTTGTTGACTCCCTGACGGATCCCCCACTGTTCAAATCGTTTCTGCACATTGCGAGTAGACATCCGTTTACCACTTTGGGTAGAAATGAAAACAGCATTATCTTCCGGTTCAAACAATTCCCGCATGACCAGCCAGCGTTGCAGCCATTCCAATGCCATTCTGCCGACAGGGACTTTACGCTCCTTGCTGCCTTTACCATATACCCAGACTTCACCGCTTTCCAAATCCAGATGCCGACAATCCAATCCAACCAACTCTGACAAACGTAAGCCCGCACCATACATCACTTCCATCATTGTTCTGTCACGCACGGACAACGGATCATTCAGGTCAATATTGAGGAGCTGATTCACCTCATCGACATCCATGTTCTTAGGCAGATGCTGTTTTTTACGTGGTGCACTAACAACTTTAGCCGGGTTAGCTTCCATTTTTTCCTGCGTTACCATCCAGTCAAGAAAGCTGCGCAGGGAAGAAAGACGCAGAGCAAGACTGGCAGACTGTAACCCAGCCCGACGACTACGGATAGCAAACATTCTGACTTTGGTGACATCAAGTGCCTGCCACTCGGCTATGCCCATTTCCAGCGACATGTCTGCCAGTACTGTCAAATGTCGGCGATAATTGATTATCGTCATTGGGCTTAAGCGGCGCTCAACCCGCAGATAGTGCAGGAACGCTTCTACTGGCTCAAGGAGTAAATCAATTGGCTGGCTCATGCTCGCTCGACCCAACGGGACAGTAATCCCGGTAATAGTTTTGCTAACTGATCCAGTAGAGCCGTTCCCATTCCCTCGTAGTAATGCTGTTTATCGTGGCTATTAAAAATCACCATGCCCAGTTCTCCCTGCATACCTAAAAGAGATACCGCGACCGACCCGACATGACGGGCCTGAGGCATCAGCAACAAAATTTCCGGGCCATGTAATCGCCCAAGATAATGATTACTGTTGCCGAATCGCTGAATACGGACAGATTCAAAAGCATGACGGGATATCACCAAATCCGGCGCATTCAGAGGAGCACCCAGCAACCATTTATCAGAGAACAGCCGGATATAGCAGTTACTCAGACCCAGCGTTTTAGCCCAGACACTCAAACGGGCAAGAAAATCCTGCAAACTTTCAGCAGCAGAAAGTTCAGCAAGCAATTGCAGCAGGCGGTTAAACAGGATCTCATTCTGTTTTGCCTGCTCCACCAGATGTACCAGATCCTCCTCCAGATAATCGATCCGTTTTCTCTGACGATTCATATGCCATTCCATCAGAGAAACACATTCACGTACCGGATGAGGAATTTGTATCCTGTCGACTGCATTAGCATTACGGATAAAAAAATCGGGATTATTCAGCAGATAATCCACCACCATCTGATCATCCAATATGCTTTCAGTATGTAATGGTTCGTTTTCTTTATCCATTTTCCAATGCCTTATATTCCACAATTACAAATTAATTGTGCCGTCATAAACGTGAGTTGCAGGCCCGGTCATATAAAGTGGCTGCCCCGGCCCATCCCAACGAATTTGCAAAGAACCTCCGGGCAAATCAACACGAATCTGTTTATCCAGCAGACCTTGCTGAATACCAATCGCGACAGCCGCACACGCACCACTGCCGCATGCCTGAGTTTCTCCGGCACCCCGTTCAAATACACGTAAACGGATATGGTTGCGACTTACGACCTGCATAAAACCAACATTTGTTCTCTCAGGAAAACGTTCATGGCTCTCCAGAACAGGGCCAAGCACCTCCACATCTGCGGTGTCCACATTATCAACCTGAATAACACAGTGGGGATTCCCCATTGATACGACACCACAGAGCACAGTGCGATCCATGACCCGGATGATATAAGTTTTCTCGGCTTTATTCGCGCGAAAGGGAACAGACTGAGGTTCAAAGGCAGGTTCCCCCATATTGACACAAACCTGATCATCATGAGTCATGCTCAGTACCATTTGGCCTGCCTGTGTACTGACTTTAATATCACGCTTATTCGTCAATCCCCGTAAACGAACAAAACGGGCAAAACAACGCGCTCCATTACCACATTGGGATACTTCACTGCCATCCGCGTTAAAAATACGATAGTGAAAATCTAAATCAGGATCATAGGGTGCTTCAACAACCAGCAGTTGATCAAATCCTACACCAGTATGCCTATCTGACAACCGGCAGATTAATTCCGGTGAAAAATAAACATTCTGGGTTACTGCATCAACAACCATGAAATCATTGCCAAGACCATGCATTTTGGAGAATTGCATATACCACTCCAATGAAAGCCCATCACCTGCTCACTCTTATTGAGCACTCGCTGAGATATTGTTTTTAGAAGTATCGCTTTTGTTAGACGTACTGTCCTGAGAAACATGACCCGCAGGTTGTGCCTTATTGACTGAAACCTCGGGTACCGCCGCTGGCTCTGCCGGAGGGAAGTAAAGAGGGCCTTTCAGACCACAACCTGTAACAGAGAGTAATGTTATGATAGCAAGTGACCAACGGAATTGTTTGTTCATCATAATTAATGCCTGTGATTCATACGCCAATACTCTCTATAATCGCAGTTAGGCCCCGAAAAGCAAATAGGAAATGAGTATGAACGATAGCGAATTTCATCAATTGGCCGATCAATTGATGTCACACATAGAAGAACAATTGGATAATTATGAAGGTGACGCAGATATTGACTGTGAAACCAATGGTGGTGTCATGACGCTGAGTTTTGATAATGGTAGCAAAATCATTATCAATCGGCAGGAACCTTTTCATCAAATCTGGCTGGCAACTAAAAATGGAGGTTATCACTTCGATTATCGCGATAACCAATGGGTCTGCGACCGTAATGGCAACGACTTTCTTTCTATGCTGGGACAAGCAATCACCGAGCAGAGTGGCGAACCTTTTCTGTTTTAGCCCGTTGTTATTTAGCTGGCTTTGATATAAAGCTGCAATTATCGGCATCCTGTGCCGTATCGAAAATACGGCACTGTTATGACAAACCGCTGGCTGTTTCAACGATGGTTCATTGAGCTTAATTCATTGAACTAAACTCATTGAACTTAATAATGGTTAATAGTGGCAGAATGATACTGGTCATTCGCCCTGATGGCTTCCCCCGTCTCCAGCACGGTAGCGCTTTCTGTCTCATGATCCAGCGGTGACTGCCCATCCATAAATGGCGCTACATGAGTACGTTCACCCTTCTTTATGATCTGGTAGAACTGTGGCAGGTTAAAATTGATAAAACTGGAACCATAAGTGAACCGATCATGGGATGAAGAGTAAAAACGGCTGACATCACGTACCAGCTCTTCTTTACTTCCTTCGCAATGAGGGTAAATCTCTACCTTGTTTGATTCATCAAGAAGATAGATATTAAAACCCTGAGTGCCCTCAATATTTTCAAAGAAAAACTGAATTATTCCCTCGCAGGCAAACCCGTCAATAATAGAAGGTAGCTGTTTGTCTTTGTTATCCACTCTAATCGGTAAACCATGCAGTTTGGTATTTGAAATCGCATTGTAAAATTCCACCGCATTTTCCAGTCTTTGTACTGAAACATTCAACCGTTCAAAAAACAGCCCCCAAGTTTGGCCGGAAATACGCAATACCTTGCAGCGGTCAAGATCCTGACGGTTACTGGAAAGGCGTAATTCGATACACTCTGAAACCAATTGCCTGACACGGGTACAAATCAACCCACGCAAGTGCCGACTGTAACAAAAAACTTCAACACTCGCTGGAGGCGCGGCGTCACGATGCATTTTGCCCAGAATTGTTTTCAGCGCTTCCAGCATCGATTGCTCACCATTAAAATGCAGCGTTCTCACTTCATTCCATGAATTACGGTAAAGCAGATCGATGCTACTCACCATACACTGCTGTGATTCACCAAAACTCAAGATATCTAATTTTCTGAAATCAAAATGCACAACCTGATCAGAAAAGCGGGTAGTTGGATCCGTTTCTAAATTAACAATAATTGCCAGATGGCGTATTTCACAGGGACTGTATAGTGCTTTTGGTGTCGGAGCGGGCAAACGAATAGGAAAATGAGTGGAAATATCGTTGACTAAATCAGCCAATTTCTTTTTGTCTACCTGAGAATCACCATTGCGAATATGAAGGCGGGTTTTTTCCGTCAGCAACCCGTTGAAATAAGTCCATGACACCAGCTTATTTAAATAACGATTATATTCCAGCGGCTGATGACCAATGATAGATTCTATTGTCGGGGCACGATTGTAAAGATACCAGCCACTACGATTTGCCCGCCCGGGGGGAACATAAATAAATGTCAGATCCTGTTCTGACAGATCCGGTGAAATTTGCGGGTTAATTAATGTGATTTTGCCGGGCAGTGCTTCAAACGCAGCATACAACTTACGAGTCAATACGCCGATGTCCTGCGGGCTAGCACTCACACTTAAATTGTTACGCCGGGCAAAACGGATAAGGTTGCGATAACTCTGCATCATGGTATCCAGCAACTCATTATGTGCTGTACGTACCTGCTCAATTTTCCATGCATTGCGGTTATTCAGTACCGCAAGTTTATCAATATCCCATCCCCATTCCTGTACTAACTGCTCAATAACCTGCTGCCGCCACCCTGTACATCCCTGAGTATCGCCACGACTCTCAACTTTTTCACAAACTTTCAGATAAAAGCAGCGACGAGCCAAATCCAGACGCGTCATATCGTTAGTCGCCGTCAGGTAATGGGTAACACGATCAAGCATCATGCTATAAGCATCAAGACCATAAGAAACAATCGAGCCTTCATGGAAATGTTGCTTCATTTCTGTCGCCAGCAATTTACTCTTGGGATATTCCCAAGAATAGGCTTCCAGCAACAGGCTTTTCAATACAGCCTTATAAGGAGAATCGACACTTTTATAAAGTTGCCATAAGCTGGCACCAAAATATTCTTCTGCCGATAATTCCGCCAACCCACCGAGATCCAGCCACTCATTGGGTGTTAAAACCCCCTGAGCATACAAAGAGTTGACGTATTCATCGTAATTCGCTTCTTCTTCTACAGGAACCATCGCCCATAGCAGACGTTTACCCGCCATCCGAACCGCAGTGCGATAAAACTCATCCAGTAGAAGAATATATTGAGTTGAACCACAATCTTCGCCATTCAGACTGCCACTGGTATTATGGCGAAAGCGGTTCTCATCTATCAGAAAAAATGTAACCTCAATACCCAGTGAAGCGGCCCACTGTTGTATTAAACTGCATTTTTGTTCCAATGAGTCTTTTTCGCTATTATCCAGCCATGCTTGATGGCAAACCCAAATATCTAAGTCAGAAGAACAGCTTTGCCCGATAGAAGAGGTGCTGCCCATCGAGTAAATACCCGTAATTGGCAATTCACCATTAGAGGAATGAGATAAAACACCAGCAGGCTGGTATTCTATATTGTTAATCCAAGATCGCTGAGTTTCATCAGGTGCAAAAAAACAAACGCCATGAGGAACGCCGTTTTCGATATAACCCGGCATCATTGGGTGATGATAATGTAATAATACTGGAATTAAATTATAAACCTGCTTAAACGTGGCACTCATCGAGTCATTCGCACGCTCTAACCTAAGCTGATTAATTGCATCCAGCCGCTGCTTCAGCGTTTCAATATAAAGATACAAGTGTTTTGCCTGCTTCAGTTTCAGTGCTTACAATCGCCAGTTTCCACTAAGGCCCAGCGCCCGTTAACGCTTTATTCTTGTTAACGTGCGATTTACAAAAATTATTTTTAGGTTTTTTTACTAACTTATTTGTCGGAAACGTGATCAATTTAACACCTTGCAGCTAAAGCGTAAAGCCCGCAATACCACTTTTTCGCCTGACCTACAACCCCAAATAATCAATTAACTCTTTGTAAAATATTAAGTTAATCACAAATTCGAGACTAAAATATGTTTTTTGAAATAGATTTTATATTCATCTAATTTCTATATTACTCAGATAACATATTGTAAACAGTGAATTTTAAGTGACCATTTGATTAATTTTAATTGATAAACATCTTTATTTTTTTTCACAAAAGATAAATGACAAATAGGAATTTGATTTTAAATCAATCTTTTTGTTTATTTTCTCTATTTAATTAAAATATTATTTTAATATTTAAAATTATTTTTACCAATTAAGACTGTATATTTATATACTATTCGAGTTTATCTTAACTGGAAAAAACATTATCGAAGTGTTAAAAGAGATCTATTTTTACTGTTCTACTTTTCACTTCTGAGGTTAAAAGCCTCCAATTGCTGTTAATTAATACAACTATCCAATACTATTACCCATGACAATGAAAACCATTCGCATTGCGACTCGCCAAAGCCCTCTGGCTATGTGGCAAGCTCTATATGTTCAAAAAAAACTACAACATTTTCATCCTGATTTGCAGGTTGAATTAATTCCTATGACTACCCGTGGAGATATCATTCTTGATACCCCCCTCGCCAAGGTTGGTGGTAAAGGGTTATTTGTAAAAGAGCTGGAACTGGCAATACTTGAAAATCGAGCTGATATTGCCGTTCATTCCATGAAAGATGTCCCTGTCGAATTTCCTGATGGTTTGGGATTGGTCACAATCTGTGAACGGGAGGATCCACGAGATGCTTTTGTTTCAGTAGAATACGCCTCGCTCGATGACCTCCCCATCGGCAGTATCGTCGGAACATCCAGTTTACGCCGTCAGTGTCAGCTGCGGCAGCTTCGTCCTGACCTTGTGATCCGCGACTTACGTGGCAACGTTGGCACTCGTTTAAGCAAACTGGACAAGGGTGATTATGACGCCATTATCCTTGCGGCTGCCGGGCTGAAGAGATTAGGGCTGGAAGATCGCATCCGGATGCCACTCGCACCGGAGTTACTGCTTCCGGCTGTCGGGCAAGGCGCCGTTGGTATTGAGTGCCGTCTGGATGACATACAAACCCGTGAGTTACTTGCGCCTTTAAATCATAAAAACACGGAAATTTGTGTCCTCGCTGAACGAGCCATGAATACCCGTCTGGAAGGGGGATGTCAGGTTCCTATTGGTAGTTATGCCATCTGGCAGGGCGATGATATCTGGCTACGAGCACTTGTTGGTGCACCTGATGGCAGTAACATCATCCGGGGTGAAAGCGTTATTTGTAGTAAAAAAACCAATTGCAGTGATAAAACAATATCATCCGAAGAGGCTTGTCAGGCGGGTATTTCACTGGCCGAAGAGTTATTGGAAAAAGGTGCCCGCCAGATTCTGGCTGACGTTTATCAGAGAGATCGACCTGCATGAGTATCTTAATCACCCGCCCTGCCCCCGCAGGAGAAGAATTGGTTAATCGGTTAAACGCTGCTGGTAAAACAGCATTTAGTGCACCACTTATTTCAATTCATCCGGGGGCGGATTTGCCCTTGCTGCCTCATAAACTGCAAAGGCTAACGGCAGGTGATTTTGTTTTTCTGCTATCCAAAAATGCCGTTCATTATGCCTGTGAGCAGCTTGTACAAGATAGCCTGTCATGGTCTGACAGACTATCTTATTATGGTATCGGTAAATCAACTTCCCTGTTTTTTCAGCAAAAAACAGGGAAAAGCATTCTCTGGCCAGAGCAGGGAGAAACAAGTGAGGATTTACTGCAACTCCCCTCCTTGCAACAGGTGGAGAATAAAAAAATTTTGTTACTCCGGGGTAATGGTGGCCGTGAAGTGATTGCGTCAACCCTGCGGGCAAGAGGAGCAGAAGTCGACTATTGTGAATGTTATGCACGCCGGCCTGTCAAATATCATTCAACTGAGTTCAGTCATCACTGGCAGCGGTGTAGTATAAAAACCATCGTTGTTACCAGTGGCGAAATGTTACGACTGTTATATAACTTAGTTATTGAAGGTGATAGCGCTGAAGGTCACGCTAATGATAGTAGTAATAGCAAAGCGTGGTTATTAAATTGCCGACTGATTGTGGTCAGTGAACGCCTCGCCAGTATCGCCCGGACACTGGGCTGGCAAGTAATAAAAGTAGCCAAGAGTGCAGATAATGACGCCTTAATGCAGGCGCTGGAATAAACCAATATGGGATGTCCATTATGACGGAACAAAAGAAATCCACTGATGCGGTTGAGACACAACACCCTCAGCAGCCTGAAAAGGCTCCTCGCAAATCCAGAAATTACGGATGGGTGGGCAATACTCTCTCAATTGCTATTGCCTTAGCAGTAGGCGCCGGTGGGCTTTATCTTTATTATCACAATAAACAACAGAACGAGGCATTAAAAGCCGTAAACCTCGATCTGCAAACTCAGGTTGCTTCACTCATACAACAGCAATCTGTCGATAAGCAGGCTGCTGATAGCAAAATTGAACAGTTAAAACAAGGCTTGCAGAAAGAAGGGGCGAAAAATCAGCAACAGATCCAGCAAGTAGACAGCCATATGGCAGAACTTCGGGATCGCGTCTCTGCCGTTACGAATTCTGACGTTGAAAACTGGCGGCTGGCACAAGCCAATTTTCTCGTGAAAATGGCCAGCCGCAAAATATGGGGTGATCAGGATATCGCCACCGCTATTGCTCTGCTGAAAGATGCTGATAACAGTCTTGCGGATATGAATGACTCCAGCTTAATGCCCGCCCGTGCGGCGATTAAAACAGATATGGATACACTGTCCAAAATTAAACAAGTCGATCTGGATGGTATCATTCTGACCCTGAATAGCTTATCAAATCAGGTAGATAACTTACCGTTGGTTGATAAAGTCGAACAGGGAAAACCCATGGATGAAGACGGTACAGGAATCAGTGCCTCACTTTCTGACTGGCGCCAGAACCTGAGCAAAAGCTGGCACAGTTTTATGGATAACTTCATCACTATCAGACCACGTGATGGTTCCAAAGAGCCTTTGTTAGCACCAAAGCAGGAAATCTACCTGCGAGAAAACATTCGCTCTAAGCTGTTAATTGCAGCTCAGGCAGTTCCCCGCCGACAAATTGATACTTATCGGGACTCACTAGAATCTGTTTCAACCTGGGTGAACGCTTATTTTGATACCTCATTACCAGATACAATTACCTTTCTGGACGAAGTGAAAACGCTGGAAAAACAGCCTCTTTCCATCGAAATGCCTGAACAATTAAGCAGCCAGCCCATTCTGGCCGATTTAGTACGTAAGCGTATCTATCAGCCGGCTTCTCAACCTCTGCCGGAAACCCAGCATCAGACAAAACCTGAAGATGCCCCCGTTCAGGCGGCAACACCTGCTCAGGAGGGCTGAATATGCTGAAAATATTATTATTGTTTGTCATCCTTATTATCGGTGTTGTTCTCGGCCCTTTCCTATCCGGACATCAGGGATACGTTCTTATCCAGACCGACAATTACGATATCACTACCAGCGTGACCGGCTTAGTGGTTATGTTCCTTCTGCTGCAATTCCTGCTGATTTTTATCGGCTGGTGCTACCGCAGATTAAAACGTACCGGCACTTTTACCCATAGCTGGATTTTTGGCGGGTATAAGCGTAAGCGCGCCCGTTTACAAACCAGACAAGCATTACTCAAGCTGGCTGAAGGGGACTTCAAACAGGTTGAACATTTAATGACACGTAATGCTGACCATGCAGAAGACCCTGTCGTTAACTACCTGCTTGCTGCGGAAGCAGCTCAACAACGAGGGGATTATTTCCGCACCAATCAATATATCGAGCGCGCCGCTGAAGTTGCGGATAAAGACCAACTGCCTGTCGATATTACCCGCACACGTATCCAATTAGCACAAGGGGAAACCCATGCAGCCCGTAACAGTGTAGATAAGTTACTGGATACAGCACCACGACACCCGGAAGTGTTACGGCTGGCTGAACAGGCGTATATTCGCTCAGGTGCCTACCAATCGCTAATTGATATTTTACCTGCGATAAAGAAAGTGGGCTTGCATGATGAAGAACAAATGTCTCAATTGCATCAGCAAGCGTATATCGGGCTGATGAATCAGGTCATGGCAGAAAAAGGCAGTGCCGGATTAAAAGCATGGTGGAAAGATCAACCCCGCAGGATCCGCAATGAAGCAGCGCTACAGGTTGCAATGGCTGAACATCTGATCGAATGTAATGATCATGAAACTGCACAGCAGATTATTCTCGACGGATTAAAGCAACAATATGATGACCGGCTGTTACTGCTGATTCCTCACTTAAAAGCGGGTAATTCCGAGGGTGTGCAAAAATCACTGTCACATTTACTGAAGCAACACGGTGAAACACCTCTGCTTAACAGTACACTGGGGCAAGTAGCATTACGTCACGGCGAGTGGGCTAAAGCAGAAACAGCATTTAAGGCGGCTCTTGCGCAGCGCCCTGATGCCCATGATTACGCATGGCTTGCTGATGCGTTGGATAGGCTGCATAAACGTGAAGAGGCCGCTCAAATACGTACTAAAGGCTTTATGTTGACACTGAAACGAGAAAGTAGCTCGGAAGAAGCATAACCTTTCGCTGTAAATTCAAATTTGTCATGATTAACAACCCAGACAAAGATATCACCGTTAATCATGGCAAACATGCTGTTCAAGATGAAGAAGAGAAAATAACAGGCAAAAAAAACACCTGTCACGATAAAAGACAGGTGCATAAATACAATCAGGTCTACAGACGGATAGTGCCTCACTCAACGTTATGTCCGGTTCGTGATGAAAAGATAATAGCTTACTCATCTATAACATGGACCATAGGCACCAGCAATCAGCTCTACATCATCCCGAGGTTTATGAAGCTATGCTGTCATAAGGAGTGGGATGAGCATCTACGATTTTATTAATGCATTTTTCATGCCAGATGTTCCCCTTACCCCATTCCGGGTAAATAAATAACTCTATGGTCGAAATTTAAAGCCCTACTCGATAAAAAAACAGCACAGAGACCAAATAGATATATTATCTTTCTACAAAATACACCAAATACCGTCTCTCATTTGAGACACCAATTCGGCATCTCAATTACACCCAAATATAATCAATGTGTTACATGTCTCCAATTGGAGACATGTAAGGGTATTGTTTGTCGTTGAAATACAACAGAGAGATTAAAATAACTTTAAAAACAAAAAGTTAATAAAATGAAAAATGAGTAAAAATAATCTATTCCAAAAGAATCGAATATCAGAAAAGCAGGGGAGATTTAGGGAAAGGATAAATTTTTTATTTTCTTTAAATACAATAAGAAAAGCCCTGCTATAAGCAGGGCTTTTCTTAATAATTTGGTCGGCGAGAGAGGATTCGAACCTCCGACCCACTGGTCCCAAACCAGTTGCGCTACCAAGCTGCGCTACTCGCCGAAATATTTTTTACAGCTAAAGATACTCGTTTTCTTTTTTATGGTGCGAAGGGGGGGACTTGAACCCCCACGTCCGTTAGGACACTAACACCTGAAGCTAGCGCGTCTACCAATTCCGCCACCCTCGCAATATCATAAAAAAGATGGGGTGGCTAACGAGACTCGAACTCGCGACGACTGGAATCACAATCCAGGGCTCTACCAACTGAGCTATAGCCACCATAACATATCTTTTATTACTGCTTACAACGCCGTACCACGATAACCCAATGTCACTGCTCTTGCACGCTTTAAATGGCGCGCCCGACAGGATTCGAACCTGAGACCTCTGCCTCCGGAGGGCAGCGCTCTATCCAGCTGAGCTACGGGCGCTTAACGCCGTTGCGGTGGAGGATAGTACGGATTTAATCTCCAACTGTCCAGTGCTTTTTTTAAAGAAATGGTGCGTTTGATTATGCTTTACTCACTTCGTTGATAAAGCCAGCACTTTCCCACCGCAAATTGTTTCCCAGATGAAAATTTACCCTACATTTTCTATCTGTTTTTGTTCCCGGATAAATTTTATTACCCAATAAATCAGTGACACAATCAGCAGGAAGGCACCACCCACCATGAGTGAAAAGCGCGTATCCGGATTAATCGCCATCCCAACCAATACACAAGACAAGAAAATCAATGTCAGGTAATTGATATAAGGGAAAAGTATCGATTTAAACGGGTGCTGTTTCAAGGCTGCCTGATGATGCTGACGAAAACGTAACTGGCTCACCAGAATCACAAACCACGGCACCATTCCCGGCAAGACGCTGGCGCTATAGACATAAACAAAAACAGACTGTGGATTCGGGATCAAATAATTCAGGCTGGAACCTGCAATCAGGCAGCCAATAGTGATTGCAACACATCTGACAGGTACACCATTTTTCGATAGTTTACGCAATGAAGCCGGCAACTGACGATTTTCAGCCAGCGCATACAACATCCTGCCTCCGCTGTACATACCGCTGTTACATCCTGAAAGGGCCGCAGTCAGTACCACAAAGTTGATCACCGCCGCTGCTGAAGCAATCCCCACTTTAGCAAAAGTCATCACGAACGGGCTGCCATGGCTGCCTATCTCAGTCCATGGAAACAGAGTGACAACAATGAAAATCGCGCCGACATAGAAAATCAGAATACGCCACAGAATATTGTTGATTGCTTTCTTCAGAGTCACCTGCGGGTTTTTGGCTTCACCCGCGGTGATACCAACCAACTCAACACCCTGATACGATGCAACCACAATACACAATGCAAACAAAAATCCTTTCCAACCTCCGGCGAAGAAACCACCATGAGCCGTCAGATTATCAAGACCAATGGCTTGCCAGTTATTACCCAGCCCAAAAAATATCAGCCCGATCCCCACCAGAATCATCACAATAATCGTGGTGACTTTGATCATTGCAAACCAGAATTCCAGCTCCCCATACAGCCGCACGGCGGCCAGATTCGCCAATGCCACCAGACTGACCGCCACCAAAGCCGCTACCCATTGTGGTAAATCAGGGAACCAGAATTCAGCATAGACTCCCACAGCGGTAATTTCTGAAATTCCGACAGAAACCCACATGAACCAGTAACCCCAGGCTGTCAGGCAACCCCAGTAAGGGCTGAGGTATTTATGACCAAAAGCAGCAAATGAACCGGTAACAGGCTCAAGAAACAGCATTTCACCCATTGACCGCATAATGAAAAAGACAAAAAGACCGGCAATAATGTAAGCCAGTAAAACTGAGGGGCCAGCCCATTTCAGGGTACTGGCAGAGCCCATGAACAGCCCGACGCCGATTGTGCCACCCAACGCAATCAGCTCAATATGTCGTGCTTCAAGTCCTCTTTGCAGCCCCTGCTCGGGCAGATCTTGTTTCGAATCACTCATAAAACTCCCTATCCATTTTTATGGTGTCTATATTATTTGCAAACAGAAAAAATACAGGAATTAATAATCAATGGTTGTGAAGATAAGTTGTAAAAAGGCTGGGATCAAAGCACGTTTTGCCTATCAGTGAAATAAAAAATTGTAAAATAGAGTCAACGCAGATAGCTAAATGAAGTGGACTAAGGTAAGACAGCCCACTGCACCGTCCCTAACATTAAGATGGGCACAGTGGGTTAATTGTTGTTAAAACAGTAGATAAAACATCACCTACAGCTTGCCACTGTAGTAATACCCCAAAAATCTCAACAGCTTGATTTGACGGCGGATACGGCTGGGCTGCGACAATAAACGATAAAGCCATTCCAGACCTAAATTCTGCCAGACTTTCGGCGCTCGCTTCACATGCCCGGTGAAAACATCATACGTTCCTCCGACCCCCATATACAGTGAGCCAGAATGCACTTTTCGGCAGTCACACATAAAAATTTCCTGCCTTGGCGAACCCATTGCAACTGTGACAATCTTTGCACCGCTGGCACGGATACGTTCAAATACCCCATTACGCTCATCAGCAGTAAAATAACCATCCTGACTGCCCACAATATTGACGTTCCACTGTTTACGGAGTTTGTTTACTGTCTGCGTCAGAATTTCCGGTTTGCCTCCCACCAAAAAGACCGGAGTACCTTCACGTCCTGCGCGCTCCATCAGGGCTTCCCATAAATCCGCGCCCGCAATGCGTGACACCTGCGCATCCGGATATTTACGCCGAATAGCTCGCACAATACTGATGCCATCTGCATAAAGATATTCCGCTTCATCCAGCAGTGTGTTCAGTGCATTGTCCTTCTCAGCAGTAAGCACTTTCTCTGCATTGATAGCCACCAGTGTGCCTGTCTTGACCTGCCCATCCTGAAAAAGATGATCAAGGAAATGTGACATTCCCTGAAATCCCCACAGTTCCAGACCACGGATATGATATTTACGAATATTATTCATCGCCATTTTTGCTCCTTACATCCACCCGAGCAGATGTTTCTGGTGATACAGACATATTGGTGATGACAAATTTCCGAACAAGCCCTGCGCTGTCAAAAAGCCAGTACAACAATTTTGCCACTATCAGGCACAGGCCAAAGACAACACCAAAGAACACAACACGAGAAACAAAAGAATCCATCCCTTCACGGGCAAGGACTATCATGTTAAAAATCGCGCCAAAGCAGAATGCCTGTAAAATAGCTGCTTTATAACGGTTCGTTTCCTGTTTCCCGGCTTCATAAATCCAGTCAAACCACTTGATAATCATGCCAACAACAACTGCCCCAAGTGGTATAAAAAACACGCCGCCCATAACAACTAATGAACCGATCAGCGTCGGGGAAATCGCTAAACCAGAGTGGTTATTCAGCACATCCCAAGTAAAGTAATTGGCGGTATTCCATACTAAATTTGGTCTGTCAGGCCAGACCCAGCTCGGAATAAACACATAGAAATCGCGGATAATCGGGGCCAATCCCTGAAAATCAATTTTGCTGTAGTTATCCAGCAACAAAGCCAGATTTTCCCACGGAGAAAAAGTATCACGGGTTAAGTACAAGAAGGTATAAAACGCTTCTGCGCCGCTCACATCAAGGCTATAACGCTTCAGAGCCAGCCAGAACATACCGACGATCCCAATAACACCAGCCACAAGCAGCATCCACAATGTAATCCAGCCCCGGACAATACCGATGAACAGAAACAGTGCAAACGCAATAATGATGTTGGCCCGTGTCCCTCCGACAATCACATAAGTCAGAATACCGAACCCGACGGTTCCCACTAAAAATAACAGCCAACGCGTTTTGGTCGGTTTCAGGAAAAATACCACCAGCATGGCGGGGATAAAGAAGTAGAAAAAGCGTTTAAGCGCAACCCCGGAAACCTTACTGGAAAAGATCTGGCTGTACGACTGTAGCTTAAATAACAGAAAACCATTTTGCAGGAAGAAAGAGCCAACAGAAAAAATGGCTATACCCGCCAACAAAAGCCACGCCAGATTCGTCTCCACCCGATTCATGGTAAACAACGGCTTGCGCGGAACAAGACCGCTTATTGCGCTCCCCTTCCCCGATGCCTGATACCTAAGACGTACTTTATAACTGACATAATAAATGGCATAGAAACAAGTTGATGCCAATATTGCATACAGCAGTGAACTCACAGGTACAACCTGCACATCAAACTGAAAAACCAGTATGCTTGTCAGTGGGAAACCAAAATAAAAAGTCAGCAGATAAAGCAGTGAGAAAAAAATATTAAAATTAAAACGAACACGCTGAAATTCTTGATACGTCAGTGTCAGAATAAAAATCAACGAGATTGCATAAACAACAAACAGCCCACCAAATTGCACCAACGTCATTGCAACTCTCCAGATGCTTCCAGCAGGGCAATCTTCCACCCTTTGACAAAGTTAGGATCAAAAAAAGCAATTGCCTTCTTATCGAGAGACAGCATCTGACGCTGCGCTTCCTGCACCCAATGCTTATTCAGTTCGTCACCATCAAACAGAACCGGTATTTGCTGTTCGGCTAGATCCTGCCAGAATGGGTTCTGGCGGCTCAGAACGAAAGGAATCCCCTGTTGGATCAACAAACAAAGTGTTCCTATTCCCTGCTGGCGCTGAAAAATAAAATAGCCCAAATCACACTGACGCAGTAATGATAAATAATCATCAAATGTCATTTTTTCTTTCAGTATTCTGACATTTTCAGCCTTGAATAACGATAATGCAGCCTGTTCTACATTCTGGATATAAGCCTGATTATTCTCGGGATAACCCATTGGCAGGATAAGCCGTGCTTCTGAACCAAACTGGCGATGAATTTTGTGGAGTGCTTCAATATGCCGATTAGATTGATCACCTGAATTTCCCAGTAAGATGGCGATCCCTTCAGGTGAAAAGCGTTTTTCTTTCACTGTCAGAGAAGGTGTCATGCGCGTAGGGAAATAGAGCAGTGAAGCCGGTACTCGCGGATGGGATTTCGCGAAATAGTTAAGATCTCCACGTGTCGCAAATACTCTCCCTACCCGCTTCTGAGCCAGACGACGCAATAAATAGAACACACGAAATTTAAGCTGGCGGGAATCCTCGTACAAATCAGCCCCCCACACATGCCACCAGAATTGATGACTTTTAATTTTTCCGGTTAATAAAGCCAGCCATAAGCCGGCATTGAACTGCCCGTGAAAAAAGAAACGGTTAGCCCGGTCTTCCTGTGCCATTGCGATTACTGCCTGCGATAATACTGCTTTATTTTCATAAGTTGTGATAGTTAAAGCAGGATAATTTTCAGCTATCCATGAGTGATCTTTAGCTACCACCATAAAGCACGGCTTGGCTGAAGACGGAGTTTCCTGTGCCAGTACGTCATTAAAAAAACGCAGTAGCGTTTGATTGTGATGTGGGATATCCGATCCCAAAACGTGGATTAAGGTTGTCATGCTCGTCTGCAATAAATAATAAATACACTACAACAAAGGCTAAAATAAACGACATAAGTCGCCATATAGGATTGTGCGGCCCCCAACGCGCCATTTATCGGGATCAGCCAGTGAGAAAAGCCGGTCAGCAACAAAAACTGGCTGACTTCCGCCAAGATATAAAAACGCAGAGCGGCTTTTGCTATCACCAGATAGCCAAAAACATAAGCACAAACTTTCAGAACATCGCCCACCAGCTGCCATGCGAATAGATCCCGCATTGCGGTAAATTTATCTGAAAACAATAGCCAGATAACAAAGTCACGCAATAACCAGACGGAAAAACTGGCAACAGCCACTGCGGGTAATACAAACTTCAGCGCCTTTACGATCTCACTGGTGATCTTATTTTTGCTTTCCAGTCGAGAAAGGGTCGGTAGCAAATAAACGGTGAAAGAGGCCGTGATAAATTGTAAATAAGCATCAGAAATACTGCTTACACCCTGCCAAATCCCCACTTCTTCCCAGCTATAACGCTCAGCCATTAAGTTTCGCATCATGATGTAAGCGACTGGCAGTGTAATAGAAGTCAACAAAGCCATCAGCGTAAACTTCCCCAAATGGCTGGCAATGGCACGATCCCATGCAGGTTTCAGTGCTGAAAATGCTATTGTTTTGCGTTGCAGTAACATCATCCCTGCCGGCAAAACGACCAAAGCAGGAACTAAAGCCAGCCCCGCCAGCGCACCTTCATACCCCCCCAGCCAATAACACAGGCCATAAGCAATAACCCCTGTCAGACTGCCTAGTATAATTGCCTGTGCATTTCCCTGAGCATCGCGGAACCCTTTCAAAATAGCCAGAAAATAGTTGGCATAAGCGATTCCCATTTGAATAAATGCGAGCGCCTGCACAACCGTTTTGTAATAGTTGTGACCAAACAGGCCAATACTGATAGCCTCACTGAATAAGAGGAAAACTACCGCTAGCAGGGTAGAAAACCCCAGAATAATTGAGGATGACGTTCCCAATACCGCCTTGAGCTTTTCCGGCTGAGAGTGGTGCTCCGCAACATATTTGGTTACGCCATTGAAAATCCCGGCACCAGACAGTACTCCCAGAACAGTAATGAGCTGGCGGAAATTTCCCGCCTGCCCCACCCCTGCCGGGCCAAAGGAGACGGCCAGAAGTTTAACGACCAGTAACCCCACACCAATTTTGATTAGTGTGGAGCCAGCCGTCCAGACTGAGGCTTTGGCAAGTGACATATCAGGCAAAAAATTCCTTGATGCGACTGATGACAACCTGCTGTTCTTCATCAGTGATATTGTAAAACATCGGTAAACGTACTAGACGCTCACTTTCACGGGTAGTGAAACGGTCTTCGCCATGAAAACGGCCACATTTCTCGCCAGCCGGGCTGCTATGCAGAGCAACGTAATGGAATACCGTCAGGATATCCGCCTCTTTCATAAAGCGATTAAATTCACTGCGTTCTGCCACATCTTTCAGTTTGATATAAAACATGTGGGCATTGTGTTCCAGATTTTCTGGCACAACAGGCAGAGTCAGCAGCCCTTTATCAGCCAATGGTTGCAGAGCCTGATAATAGTTATTCCATAGCAGCAGACGACGCTGATTGATTTTATCCGCGACTTCCAGTTGTGCCCACAGAAATGCTGCCTGTAAGTCAGAAAGAAGATAACTGGAACCAATATCACGCCAAGTATACTTATCTACCTGCCCCCGGAAAAACTGAGCACGGTTAGTGCCTTTTTCACGGATAACTTCGGCACGGGCAAGCATGGATTGATCATTGATCAGTGTCGCGCCACCTTCGCCTCCGGCTGAGTAATTTTTAGTTTCATGAAAGCTGAAACAGCCAATATGACCAATCGTCCCCAGCGCACGCCCTTTATAGGTTGACATAACGCCCTGTGCAGCATCTTCGACGACATACAGATTGTACTTTTCTGCCAATGCCATGATGGTGTCCATTTCACAAGCTACCCCCGCATAATGCACTGGCACAATGACACGGGTTTTATCCGTGATGGCTGCTTCAATTTTGGTTTCATCAATATTCATCGTATCCGGATGAATATCCACAAAAACAATGGTTGCCCCACGCAGAACAAAAGCATTGGAAGTCGAAACAAAGGTGTAGCTCGGCATGATAACTTCATCACCCGGCTGGATATTCAACAGTATTGCCGCCATTTCTAAGGAAGCAGTACAAGAGGGCGTTAACAACACCTTTGTTTTATGAAAAGCATCGGTTTTAGGCAAAGCATCCGGACAACTAAAGCGTTTCTCCATCCACTCTTCACAACGTTTGGTAAAACCACCATCACCACACAGTTTTCCACTGGCCATTGCCTGTTGCATATATTCCAGTTCAGTGCCGACAACCGGAGGTTTGTTAAATGGAATCATTTCGTCCTCTGTATAACCAATATGCAGTGCTTTCGATTGTTGCACCACTACGTGTATAAAGGCGCAAAGCCGTGATGTTGCTGATTTGCGTTGCAATTCTCAGGCATTGTATCTCATGGTTATGGCACCATTGTTGCGCCGCTGACATTAATTTTTTTCCGATCCCCTGCTGCAATTTGCCCGGCATTGCCGCCAGCAAACCTATCCGCGCTTCATGACTTCCTATCTTTCTCATGGTGACGAAACCCGCAGGATTACCACACTCATCATTAACAAGCAGGCACTCATGGTCAAAAGTGCCCAAAACCGCCTTCTCAACCCATGCAGCATAAAAACGGCTACTGTCATCCGATTGATACCAAGGTGTACGAAAGCGACTGGTTGAAAATACGTTAGCAGCCGCCGCTTTCAGTAGTGGAATATCCTGTGGAGTCGCGGTTATTAACGCCTGATCCCTGTCAGCTTTTTCTGAGCTAATGGATAACAATAAATCTGCTTCACCTTCCACCAGAGAAAAGCCCAGTGCCGATAATTGATCAATCAGATAAACCTGTTGAGCCGGTACTTTTGCCTGCACTAAGGCATACTCATCCAACTGCAACGCGGTGATTGGCGCAATAGCCGGTGAAGAAGCCGTTATGATATTCAGACGGGCAGTGGACAGGCCAAAAAATTGGCTGTCCCATGCCAGAGATTCAATATCAGCGTGAATAGACATGGAGTAAATCCAGCAAATATTGGCCATAGCCTGTTTTGGCCAACTCTGCCGCAGAAGCCCTGACCTGCTCATCGTTCATCCAGCCATTACGCCATGCGATCTCTTCCAGACAGGCAATTTTGAAGCCCTGCCGTTTTTCGACAGTCTGCACAAACATACTGGCTTCAATCAGGCTGTCATGGGTACCGGTGTCCAGCCAGGCAAAGCCACGCCCGAGTAATTCAACATTCAGCTCGCCACGCTCCAGATACATCTGATTGATACTGGTAATTTCCAGCTCCCCACGAATGGAGGGTTTTACCCGCTTAGCGAAATCCACAACGTTGTTGTCATAAAAGTAAAGCCCGGTTACCGCCCAATTGGATTTTGGCTGGACTGGCTTCTCTTCAATAGAAAGGACGCGATACTGTTCGTCAAATTCCACAACACCGAACCGCTCAGGATCCATAACCTGATAGCCGAACACAGTGGCACCATGACTGCGGGCCGCAACACTTTGTAGCTTAGGACTGAATGCCTGACCAAAGTAAATATTGTCACCCAGCACCAGACAACAAGGGTTATCACCAATAAATTCTTCACCAATCAGAAATGCCTGTGCCAGACCATCCGGCGAAGGCTGTACTGCATAGCTCAGATGAATGCCAAAACGCTCACCATCACCCAGTAACCGTTTAAAGGCAGGTAAGTCTTCCTGAGTGGAAATAATCAGGATATCGCGTATCCCTGCCAACATTAAGACTGACAACGGATAGTAGATCATTGGCTTGTCATAAATAGGCAATAACTGCTTTGATACGCCGCGTGTTATTGGGTACAGGCGTGTGCCGGAGCCACCTGCCAGTATAATTCCTTTCATGTCATCCCCCTGATGGGTTTATTTATTTCCGCAATGCTCAAACTGTCCATCATGTTCAGACAAGCCAAGACGTTCTCCCGCATAAGAGCCATCCTGTACCCTGCGCCACCAATTTTCGTTTGCCAGATACCACTGCACTGTCTTACGAATACCAGATTCAAAGGTTTCCTGTGGTTTCCAGCCTAATTCACGCTCAATTTTTGCGGCATCAATGGCATAACGCATATCATGCCCCGGGCGATCAGTAACGTAGGTAATCAGCTCTCGGTAATGCGCCACACCGGCTGGCTTTTCCGGCTTCAATTCTTCCAGCAATTCGCAAATCGTTTCGACCACATCAATATTACGGCGCTCATTATGGCCGCCAATATTATACGTTTCGCCAGATACCGCCTGAGTGACTACCAAATGCAGTGCCCGCGCGTGATCTTCCACATACAGCCAGTCACGGATCTGCTCTCCCTTACCGTAAACAGGCAAAGGTTTACCCGCCAGTGCATTCAGGATCACCAAAGGGATCAGCTTTTCCGGAAAATGGTAAGGGCCATAATTATTCGAGCAGTTAGTGATCACGGTTGGTAAACCATAAGTGCGTAGCCATGCCCTGACCAGATGATCACTGGATGCCTTGGAGGCTGAATAAGGGCTGCTCGGTGCGTAAGGTGTCGTTTCTGTGAAAAAGCCCTCTTCGCCATGCAAATCACCATAGACCTCATCCGTGGAAATATGGTGAAAACGGAATGTTGCCTGCTTTTCCCGATCTAACTGCTGCCAGAATGTACGAGCCGCTTCTAATAAGGTATAAGTGCCAATGATATTGGTTTCAATAAATGCCGCAGGTCCGTCAATGGAACGATCAACATGGCTTTCCGCCGCCAGATGCATCACCGCATCAGGCTGATATTGCTGAAAAATACGTTCCAACGCATCGCGATGACAGATATCTACCTGCTCAAACGCATAACGAGGATGATCAGCTACCGATGCCAGTGACTCAAGATTGCCGGCATAAGTCAGGCTATCAACCACAACGACACTGTCTTCAGTATGGTTGATTATGTGGCGAACCACCGCAGAACCAATAAAGCCCGCTCCACCAGTAATTAGAATACGTTTCAACGCCAGACTCCTTTGCTGTCTACAACCCATTTTTGTTTTATCTGGCTGCCATTGATCGCCTTAAACTGACTGTGATCCACCAGCATCAATACAACATCAGCGTCTTCCAGCGCCTGTTGCAGACTGACCAGCTCCACCATACCTTCCAGTGAATGAGGCAATTCGTGAATATTCGGTTCAACAGCCAGAGTAGGGCCTGCGTGCCACTGCGCAACCATTTTGGTGATGTGAACTGCCGGACTTTCACGTAAATCATCAATGTTTGATTTAAATGCCAGACCAAAGCAGGCAATCTTAATTTCACTGGCTCGTTTGTTGCTTTCGGCCAGACAATCCGCGACGGCGGCTTTCACCTGATCAACCACCCAAAGTGGTTTGTCATCGTTCACAAGCCGGGCGGTGCGGATCAGACGAGACTGCGTAGGATTTTGTGACACAATAAACCACGGATCGACGGCAATGCAGTGCCCGCCGACTCCCGGCCCCGGTTGCAGGATATTGACCCGGGGATGCCGGTTTGCCAGACGAATTAATTCCCAAACATTAATTCCCTGCTCAGCGCAGATAAGCGAAAGTTCATTAGCAAAAGCGATGTTAACATCCCGAAAGCTATTCTCAGTCAGCTTACACATTTCTGCCGTTCTGGCGTTGGTGACAACACATTCACCTTCCAGGAAAATTTTATACAGTTCACTTGCTCTGGAAGAGGATTTCGGGGTCATTCCCCCCACAACTCGGTCGTTTTTGATTAGCTCCACCATGACCTGACCCGGTAATACCCGTTCAGGACAATAAGCAATATCAATATCTGAATTTTCCCCTGCCTGTTGTGGAAAGGAAAGATCCGGTCGGGCTTCTGCCAGTCTCTCGGCCATTTGTTCCGTTGCACCAACTGGCGATGTCGATTCCAGAATAATCAGGTCGCCTTTTTTCAAAACAGGTGCAATGGATTCTGCTGCTGAAAAAACATAAGCCATATCCGGCTCGTGATCGCCCTTAAAAGGCGTAGGAACCGCAATCAAAAATGCATCCGCTGGCTGGGGTGAAGTGACCGCTCTCAGATAACCACCTTCAACCGCTGTTTTAACAACTTGATCCAAATCAGGCTCAACAATGTGAATCTCGCCACGATTAATCGTCTCTACTGCATGCTGGTTAACATCAACACCAATAACCGTTTTCTGGCAGGAAGCAAATGCTGCCGCAGTAGGTAAACCGATATAACCAAGACCGATCACAGAAATTGTTTCAAAACTCATAATGCCACCTGATTTTTCTTCAATATTTCCAGAATTTTCTGGCAAGCCTTGCCATCCCCGTAGGGGTTATGAGCCCGGCTCATTTGTTGATAAGCGGAGTCATCCGTCAATAAGCGCGTGACTTCATCAACAATCGTTTGGGTTTTTGTTCCTACCAGCCGCACCGTACCCGCGTCAGCCGCTTCCGGCCGCTCTGTGGTATTACGCATGACCAGAACGGGCTTACCAAGAGAGGGAGCCTCTTCCTGAATTCCGCCTGAATCAGTCAGGATCAAATAGGCATGATCCATCAGATAAACAAAGGGCAGGTAATCCTGCGGGCTGATAAGAATAATATTATCAATACCATGCAGAATGCGTTTTACCGGTTCGCATACATTGGGATTCAGGTGTACAGGATAAACAACCTGCACATCTGGGTGCATTCTGGCGATTTGCGCCAGTGCTTCACAAATTCGTTCAAAACCACCGCCAAAATTCTCTCGGCGATGGCCTGTTACCAAAATCATTTTCTTAGCAGGATTAATAAAAGGGTAAAGCTCCGCAAGCTGCCCCCTTAATACGTCATCATGCATAATGCGATCACGCACCCAGAGCAAAGCATCAATAACGGTGTTTCCCGTAACAAAAACAGCGTTGTCTGCAATAGATTCCTGTAAGAGATTACTGCGGGAGTTTTCTGTCGGAGCAAAATGATACGTTGCCAGATGACCTGCAATTTTACGGTTGGCCTCTTCCGGCCATGGTGAGTAAAGATCGCCTGTTCTCAGTCCTGCTTCAACATGCCCTACAGGTATTCGCTGGTAAAAAGCAGCCAGACTGGTCGCCATCGTTGTTGTGGTATCACCGTGTACCAGTACTACATCTGGTTTGAATTCATTGAGTACCGGCTTGATGGATTCAAGTATCCGGCAGGTAATATCTGTCAGATCCTGCCCTTTCTTCATAATATTGAGATCAAAATCCGGCTTGATCCCAAATAAATTCAGTACCTGATCCAACATTTCCCTATGCTGTGCGGTCACACAAACTTTTGCCTCAAAATCACTATCCTCAGCTAAAGCGTGTACCAGCGGCGCCATTTTGATGGCTTCCGGGCGAGTACCAAACACAGTCAACACTTTCACAGTGGCTCTCTTATTTTGTTAATCATTGCTGGGTAGTTCCACAAAGGAATATAAAATTATGTGCGTGAACGCCTCGCTAGTGCGACTCCAGCACCAATCAACAGACCTACTGCTCCCCACAAAATCATCATAAATACACGGCGAGGGCTGTCTCGATTAACAGGTTCTTCTGGCGTTCTAAGATAACGGTAGGTCTGAAAAGTGTTCTGCAAAGTGGGGCCGACACTGAGTGTCGACAGCATCGCTATATTTTGATCATAATCGATACTGTAATTAGGGCCTGTGGCCTCCAATATTTCAAGCTGAGCCTGTAATAATGGGACTCCCAGCATAAACATTTTGGATTCAGGTAATTCACCGATGGGAATATTTGTCTGGTTACGCTGAATACCCTGTTTTTCAGCAATTTTTAATGATTGCTGCAATACGTTCAATTCACGGTTATACATCGCCTTAGCGACGAGTTCCTGCCGTTTGACCAGCGCTTTCATTGACTGAGTCCGTGTTGCCCATGCGCCTTTTATTTCGTCATTCAGATGAGTAGTCGCACGTTGGTTGGCAAAAGCAATGTACTCCCGCAACAGCCGGTTAGCATCTACGGCTGTTTCTGCCGTCAGTTTGATACTTTCATTCTGGGCATTTTTTTCACCACGACGTGTCACCTGAATATTGTTGATTAATTCTTCCAGTAACACCGCATCAGCTTTGTGCTTACCATCATGATGACGCTGCTTGTAATAATTAGAATGCAGCCAGAATTCACGACGAGTATCATAGGCTTCAGCCTGTATCATGAATTCTTTGTAGGCCCCATCGGGGATTGTCGGCAGTTGAGCTTCCGGCGAAGCATTAATATGCGTATCCAGATTACGCAAAAATTGCTGTTGTGAATAATAACTTCCCAGATTATTCGTTGTTGGTAAATCCACAATAGCGGTTGCGCTCCATTTTTGCTGCATCAGATACGATGCAGCCAGAGCAACAGCAGCGAAAATTATTGCCAGTGCGATAATCCATATCTTTCCACGCCACAGAGCACAACATAGCGCACGAATATCCAGTTCATGCTCTGTAACCGTTTGATCCTGAATAGATTTCGTTTCTGAGTTTTTCACTGCGCAAAACCTCTTTGATAAGCCGATGTTTTTTAGTGATGGCTTGCAACCCGACGCATCCGGCGTTTCCACCGTTTAATAAAACGCGCCACCCGCCATGCTCTTTTGATGCAATAACCATACAACATAAATGCAAGCAAAAATAATGCCAACATTACCCATTGAGGAACAAAATCCAGCCGTTCGCCGATAATACCAATCGCGGCTAATAACGCTGCCGCCATCGTGATTAAGACAAAGGCCTGACGGGACGTGAAACCAGCACGCATGATTAAGTGGTGAATATGCTGGCGATCCGGTGAGAATGGGCTCATTCCCTTACGCAGTCGGCGATACATAATCGCAACCATATCCATCAATGGAATGGCAATAATCCATAAAGCCGTCACAGGATTGATAGAACGATTTCCACCCTGCGTCGCTTCAGTCAGCAACCAGATAATGGTAAAACCAATTAATGTACTCCCGGCATCCCCCATAAAGACTTTAAAGCGTTTACCCAATAGCCCGAGATTAAGAAAGATATAAGGCAGTATCCCGGCAATAAAGGCAAAGCACCAGAATGCTAATGCTGTATTTCCGCTTTCATACAGCAGGATACCCAGAGCGCCGAAAGAGACGCAGGACAAGCCGCCTAACAGACCATCAATACCATCCACCATATTGAAAGCATTAATGGCTGCCCAGACCGCAAACAGAGTGACGACATAACTGAATGGCCCCAGCGTCATTTCCCACGGGCCAAAAGTATTACCCAAGCTTTCAAGTCTCAGGTCAGCGAAATACATCATACTGATACCGACTAAGGCCTGAATTGTTGCACGAATTTTTACACTGATATCAAACCGATCATCCAATGCACCAATAAAAACCAGTATTCCGGCACAAAACATATACAGCCACTTATGTGGTATAAACTCTTTTGTTATAACAAAAGCAAAACAAACACTAACAAATACAGATATCCCCCCCACCAAAGGAATTAAACCATGGTGACGTTTACGGTAATTCGGCTTATCAACAAGACCAACTTTTTTTGCTACCTTCCTTGCCATGAACAAAAAAACTAATGAAAATATAAAGATGCAAAAAACTTCGGCACTCATGCTGGGTATATTCACAATAACAACTCTCTGTAAAAATAATAATGATGGCCATCTATTATTCATTAACTTATGGATTTAATAGCCAGCCCATAAGTTCCCTGTTCAAGAAGACATCCTGCTATGTATAAATGAAAATCAAAAAAATAATGCAGATTACAAGTAATGATTAATAGTTATTTATAGAACTTTTATAAAATTTCCGTTCAAGAAACACTCATTCAATCAAGCGAAAAACATGCAAAACATGTACCATTTCAACGGGTAATTTAACACACCTATAAAAAACGCCACAGAAGAGTGGCGTTTTTTTGAAGAAATGATCGCTTAATTACTTTTTGTTTACGGACTATCAATTGTTATTTGCAGACTACGAACGTTTCATAAAGTCGAAAAATTCTTCGTTTGTTTTTGTCATAGCCAGTTTATTGATAAGGAATTCCATTGCATCAATTTCACCCATAGGATGAATAATTTTACGCAATATCCACATCTTCTGTAGCTCATCCTGAGTAGTGAGCAACTCTTCTTTACGCGTACCAGAACGGTTGTAATCAATCGCAGGGAAAACACGTTTTTCTGCAATTTTACGGGACAGGTGCAATTCCATATTACCTGTACCTTTAAATTCTTCGTAAATGACCTCATCCATTTTAGAACCGGTATCAACCAGCGCTGTAGCGATGATGGTCAGGCTACCGCCTTCTTCAACATTACGTGCTGCACCAAAGAAACGTTTTGGACGATGCAGAGCATTGGCATCCACACCACCAGTCAACACTTTACCAGAAGCCGGAACAACAGTGTTATATGCACGAGCAAGGCGGGTTATGGAATCCAACAGGATGATAACGTCTTTTTTATGTTCAACCAGACGTTTGGCTTTTTCAATGACCATTTCAGCCACTTGGACGTGGCGGGAAGCAGGCTCATCAAAAGTAGAAGCGATAACTTCACCTTTTACCAAACGCTGCATTTCGGTCACTTCTTCCGGACGCTCATCGATCAGCAATACCATCAATACGCAGTCTGGATAGTTATGTGCAATGTTCGCCGCAATGTTTTGCAGCAACATAGTTTTACCGGCTTTTGGTGGTGCAACAATCAGACCACGCTGGCCACGACCGATAGGTGCGGCCAAATCCAGAACTCGGGCTGTCAGGTCTTCTGTAGAACCATTACCACGCTCCATACGCAAACGGTTATTAGCGTGAAGCGGAGTGAGGTTTTCAAACAGGATCTTGCTGCGGGCGTTTTCTGGCTTATCAAAGTTAACTTCATTGACTTTTAACAGGGCAAAATAACGTTCACCTTCTTTTGGTGGGCGGATTTTACCTGAAATGGTGTCACCGGTACGGAGGTTAAAGCGGCGGATTTGACTAGGAGAAACGTAGATATCATCGGGGCCTGCAAGGTAGGAGCTGTCTGCGGAGCGGAGGAAACCGAATCCATCCTGCAATATCTCCAGCACACCATCTCCGAAAATATCCTCTCCGCTCTTCGCATGCTGTTTGAGGATAGAGAAAATAATGTCTTGCTTGCGCATACGAGCCAGATTTTCCAGCCCCATATTTTCGCCGAGAGTAATTAACTCTGATACCGGCGTATTTTTTAATTCGGTAAGATTCATAATGGTGGGTTCTTTAACTCGGGGTATATCTCGAACTATGAACGTGAATGGTATGGCAGCGTTATCGGTGCCTGTTTATTTGTACCCAAAACAAATACAACCTTTTAACATATAAATTTATATTACAAGGTAATAGTCTGAAGTACTCTAATTGATTTCAAAATAAGGCTAACAAACTGTGAATGCACGGCTGAGATGGTAATAACAAAATGTGATTAAGCTCAGAACTAAAAACTATCTCAGTGAAAAGCTATCTCAGCGCAAGTACCGTTTCAACAAATACTGTTTTAGCAAATATTATCTCAGCAAAAGAGGTTCAGCAAAAGAAGGCTTCAACATAGACGCTGGAACGAAAACATCATTGGGATGTTAGCATAAAGACGTCTTCAGCATCAGGCTATATACTGAATGTCTCACTATATATGCTTTTAGATACTATATGCTTTTAGATACTGTACTAAATACGATATGCCATCAGATATTTCAAGGTGTCAGAGATAACAGATTTATCAGACACTACAGATTGTTTAGTATGTAACATGTCCGTTGTCAATTATTCATGTAGATGATGAAAATTTTTCTATGCATGTTCCATATAAGCACGTGGTCGCTAACTTACCATGCTTCGTAGCGGACGTCTAGCTGTCAGTAAGATAAATCACCTTATCCGCTAAACGTCCTTAATTACTGTGAGCAAACTCTAAGTTAGAGGTATGGCTCTAAAAACTCTTTCAGTTGAGTTTTTGACAAAGCTCCCACTTTTACTGCGACTTTCTCACCGTCTTTAAACAGAATCAGTGTTGGGATGCCACGGATACCAAATTCTGGTGCGACGTCCTTGTGATCATCAACATTCAGCTTAGCGACAGTCAGCTTACCTGCATATTCTTCCGCGATTTCATCCAGAATAGGGGCGACCATTTTGCAAGGGCCACACCATTCTGCCCAAAAATCAACCAGAACAATACCTTCTGATTGCAGTTTATCTCCATCAAAGTCACTGTCTGCCAGATGAATAACGCCAGCACTCACAATCTTTTCACTCATTAATTGGACTCCAAAGTAAAATCTTTTAGGTTATCAGTCTACATTAACCAACATAAGGTGTCTTTATTTCAGCGGATACACTTTCTTAAAGCAATAGTTAGCTGATATTCTACCACACTATGAGCAAAACACATTTGACAGAAAAGAAGTTTTCCGACTTCGCATTGCACCCCAAGGTCATTGAAGCCCTTGATAAAAAGGGTTTTTCCAACTGTACGCCAATACAGGCGCTAACATTGCCTTTTACTGTCGAAGGCCAGGATGTTGCGGGGCAAGCACAAACAGGAACGGGTAAGACGCTGGCATTTCTGACGTCTACTTTTCATTATTTATTAAGCCATCCCGCTGCAGCGGATCATAAAACCAATCAGCCACGCGCTCTGATTATGGCTCCGACCCGCGAACTGGCTGTCCAGATTTATTCTGATGCAGAAGAACTGGCGGAAGCCACCGGGCTAAAAATGGGGCTTGCTTATGGCGGAGATGGCTATGATAAACAGCTAAAAGTACTGGAAGCCGGTGTTGATATCATCATTGGCACGACAGGCCGCCTGATTGATTATGCTAAGCAGGGATATATTAATCTCAGTGCTATTCAGGTTGTTGTACTGGATGAAGCAGACCGGATGTATGACCTTGGTTTTATCAAGGATATCCGTTGGCTATTCCGTCGTATTCCTTCTGCTACTCAGCGTATGACGCTGCTGTTTTCCGCTACACTCTCTTATCGGGTACGTGAGTTAGCTTTTGAGCAGATGAACAATCCTGAATATGTGGAAGTAGAGCCATTACAGAAAACAGGGCACCGTATTCAGGAAGAACTGTTTTATCCTTCCAATGAAGAGAAAATGAGTCTGTTACAGACCCTGCTGGAAGAAGAGTGGCCCGACCGCTGCATTATTTTTGCCAATACCAAACATCGTTGTGAAGATATCTGGGCGCATCTGGCTGCCGATGGCCATCGCGTCGGCCTGCTGACCGGTGATGTCGCACAGAAAAAACGCCTGCGTATACTGGAAGAGTTCAGTCTGGGGAATGTGGATATTCTGGTTGCTACCGATGTTGCTGCACGCGGGCTGCACATTCCATCAGTCACACACGTATTTAACTATGATTTACCGGATGACTGTGAAGACTACGTCCATCGCATTGGTCGAACCGGTCGAGCAGGCGAAAGTGGTCACTCAATCAGTCTGGCCTGTGAAGAGTATGCGCTGAATCTGCCAGCGATTGAAGAATATATCCAGCATCAGATCCCTGTAAGTAAATATAACAGTGATGCATTGCTGAAAGATTTACCAGTGCCCAAACGCCGTAACCGTTCGCGTTCAGGGGGACATCCGCGCCGTACCAATATGCCGCGCCGTGGAAACACTGTTCGTAATCGTAAACGCAATTCGTAAGGTTCAGGCTGATTAACGTAATTTTGGAATAACAAAATGCTGAGTTCCTCTTCGCTCTATGCCGCTATCGATTTAGGCTCAAACAGCTTTCATATGCTGGTTGTCCGCAGAGTATCCGATAGTATTCAGGTGGTTGCCCGAATCAAGCGTAAGGTCAGGCTTGCCGCTGGATTAGATAAAAATAACCACTTATCACAACAGGCAATGGAACGAGGATGGCAATGCCTTCGCCTTTTTGCGGAATATTTGCAGGATATTCCTGCTCCACAGATCCGCGTTGTCGCGACAGCTACACTGCGACTTGCGGCAAATTCCGGTGAATTTGTCGGGAAAGCCTCTGAAATCTTAGGTTCCCCGGTCAACGTTATCAAAGGGGAAGAAGAAGCCCGGCTGATTTATCAGGGCGTAGCTCACACCACAGGCGGTCCGGAGGAGCGTCTGGTGGTGGATATTGGCGGGGGCAGTACAGAGCTGGTTACAGGTACGGGCACCAAAGCCACACAGTTATTCAGCCTTGAAATGGGTTGTGTTACTTGGCTCGAACGTTATTTCAATGATCGCCGCCTGACAGAAGAAAATTTTGCTGAAGCAGAAGCAGCAGCTCACCAGACCCTTGCGCCGATCACCACGACGCTGCTGAAACAAGGCTGGCAGATTTGTGTCGGGGCATCCGGCACCGTTCAGGCGCTTCAGGAGATTATGATTGCTCAGGGCATGGATGAACTTATCACCCTGCCCAAACTGCAACAACTCAAATCTAAAGCGATTGAATGCGGGAAGCTGGAAGAGCTGGAAATAAATGGCCTGACGCTGGAGCGGGCACTGGTTTTTCCAAGTGGCCTCGCAATCCTGATTGCTATTTTTCAGGCATTGGGCATTGAGAGCATGATTCTGGCAGGAGGCGCCTTGCGGGAAGGTCTGGTTTACGGAATGCTGGAATTACCTGTCGAGCAGGATGTCCGAGCCAGAACCTTACAGAATATTCAACAGCGTTTTCAGATTGATACAGAACAGGCACTACGTGTCAGGCAACTGGCAGAACATTTCTTTCAACAAGTCGCTAAAACATGGGGATTGGATGAGCGATGCCGGGAACTGTTGGTCAGCGCCTGTTTACTGCATGAAATCGGCCTGTGCGTCGATTTTCGTCAGGGGCCGGCTCATTCTGCTTATCTGATTAGTCATTTAGATCTACCCGGTTACACCCCTGCTCAAAAACGCCTGCTAGCGACATTATTACAAAATCAGAGCGGAGCTATCGATTTAGCATCACTGAATCAGCAAAATGCCTTACCGGCACAGCTGGCACTACGATTGTGCCGTTTACTGCGCCTTGCCATTATTTTCGCCAGCCGGCGGCAGGATGACGCTTTATCCGCTCTGCGTTTAAACGCTGAAAATGAAACGCTGACCATTACTCTTCCATATCAGTGGCAAGCCCTGCATCCTCTCAGGACTGAAACCCTGCATCAGGAAAGTACATGGCAACATTATGTTCATTGGCCACTTTTTATTGAAGAACAGAACAACGTCCATTTAGGATAAATTCAGCGTCTTACAAGACAACAAAAAATGAATCACTCACTCCAGATGCATGACTGAACATGCAACTGGGGCGAGGGTTTACGGCAGATTTTCCTGATGCGATCAATCCCCGCCCGTTTTCTGCCCAAGGCCAAAACGGGATTTGATATCGGCAAGACGTGATTGCCCCCGTTTCATGCGTTCTTCTGCACTGACGACTTTCTTGCCTTGCGGCCAGTCCAGATCATCCTGAGGCAGCTCTAACAAAAACCGACTCGGTTCTGGGCGTATTAGCTCCCCGTACTGACGGCGTTCTTTACTCAGAGTGAGGAAGAGTTCACGCTGCGCGCGGGTAATACCGACATACGCCAAACGTCGTTCTTCCTCGATATTATCTTCATCAATGCTGCTCTGATGTGGCAATAATCCTTCTTCCATACCCACCATAAAAACATAAGGGAATTCTAGCCCTTTCGAAGCATGTAACGTCATGAGCTGTACCTGATCCGACTCCTCACTTTCCTCTCCGCGCTCCAGCATGTCACGTAGAGTAAAGCGGGCGACGACCTGAGAAAGTGTCATCGGTTCATTCAGATCATCCCCTTCAAACATCTCACTCATCCACGTGAAAAGCTGGTTAACATTCTTCATCTTCATTTCAGCCGCTTTAGGGCTGGGGGATGTTTCATACAACCAACTTTCGTAATCCATACCATGCAATAAATCCCTTACGGCTAACAATGGCTCACGTTCTGCCTGATGTGAAATTTCATTCATCCAGTGGGTAAAGCGCTGTAAGGCTGCCAATCCACGGCCAGAGAGATTTTGCTCCAGACCAAGATCGAAACTGGCATGGTACAGACTTTTGTTACGCTGTTTAGCCCATTCGCCTAGCTTCTGAACCGTCACCGCACCTATCTCCCGACGCGGGGTATTTACAACCCGCAGAAAAGCGCTGTCATCATCAGGATTAGTCAGTACGCGCAGATAAGAAAGTAAGTCCTTAATTTCTGGTCGGGAAAAAAATGACGTTCCGCCAGAAATACGATACGGAATACGGCTTTGCATCAGCATCTTTTCAAAAATACGGGATTGATGATTACCGCGATACAGAATTGCGTAATCCTTATAATCAGTTTTATTGATAAAATGATGTGCGATCAACTCACCTACTACCCGTTCAGCTTCATGATCTTCATTATTGGCTTCGATCACACGCAGAGGATCGCCATAACCTAATTCAGAAAACAGTTTTTTCTCGAATACATGGGGATTATTTGCAATCAGGATATTTGCCGATTTCAATATTCTTCCTGATGAGCGGTAATTCTGCTCCAGCTTGATCACATTAAGCTGTGGAAAATCTTCTTTTAACAGGATCAGGTTTTGTGGACGAGCACCACGCCAAGAATAAATTGACTGATCGTCATCACCAACCACAGTAAAACGTGCCCGATTACCAACCAACAATTTTACCAGTTGATACTGGCTGGTATTGGTATCCTGATATTCATCCACCAGCAGATAACGAATTCTATTCTGCCAACGTTCCCTGACTTCTTCATCCCGCATTAGCAGCAACGTTGGTTTAGTGATCAGATCATCAAAGTCGAGCACATTACAACTGTTCAAGTGTAAATCATAACGCCGATAACACTCAGCAAAGTGATGTTCCTGTTCTGAACGAGCCTGCCTTATTACCTGCTCAGGTGGCATCAGATCATTTTTCCAGCCAGAAATACTTGAGATCAATTTTTGTAATAGATCTTTGTCTTCCTCCAGTAAATCCGCCGTCAGATCTTTCAGCAAAGCCATTTGATCCTGATCATCAAACAGAGAGAAATTACTCTTCATGCCCAACGCTTTGTATTCACGCTTGATGATTTCCAATCCCAACGTGTGGAACGTGGAGATCATCAGGCCTCTGGTTTCCTTACGTCCTAATGTCTGTGCCACACGTTCTTTCATTTCGCGTGCCGCTTTGTTAGTAAAGGTCACAGCCGCAATATGGCGGGCTTGATAACCGCAGGCGCGTATCAGATGGGCTATTTTATTGGTGATAACTCTGGTCTTACCGGAGCCTGCACCTGCCAGAACCAGACAAGGTCCTGTCACAAATTCAACCGCTTGTTGTTGGCTGGGATTTAATCGCATACTGTTTTGAAAGTTATATCAGGATGAAAAAAGTAAGGAACGAAATTGTAGCAGAAAGCCGTGTAATAAGGCGTTTTTCTTCACCAGTCAGGCCACTACGATGCTTTATTCTTTAGTGAATTATTATTCAACCATCAAAAATAATTATTTTACAGATCTTAAAATCCCTAATCCGTAATAGATTTACTACTTTTCTATATGTAATAAATAACAATGTCATAAATTGTATCGAATTCACCTTGCTGTAATCACAATAAAAAATTCATCTCATAAAACCTGTCATAGAGGATGCAATATGTTACGCAAAACCGGTTTTTTCTTTGATGAAAGCTGCTTCTGGCACAATTCCGGCATACAGCATGTTGTCATGCTTCCAGTTGGGGTATGGGTACAGCCTCCTTCTGGATCGGGGCATGCTGAATCACCAGAAACTAAACGTAGAATGAAAAATTTAATGGATGTTTCTGGATTAAGCCGCTCATTGCAGCTATCAGGTGCTGCTCCTCTTGATGAAGCAACCTTAAATCTCATCCACCCAACAGAGTATTTACAGCGTTTTAAGACTATGAGCGATAATGGAACCGGTTTGCTTGGGCACGAAGCACCTGTAGGGGCAGGCAGCTATGAAATTGCTAAACTGTCTGCCGGGCTGACCTGTGCTGCTGTAGAGGCCGTATTGCAGGGTGAACTCGATAATGCCTATAGCCTTTCCCGCCCTCCCGGACATCATTGCCTGCCAGAACAAGCAATGGGTTTTTGTTATTTCGCCAATATTCCCCTCGCCATTGAACGAGCCAAAAAGCTGTTTGGGCTTGGGCGGGTTGCAGTCGTTGACTGGGATGTTCACCACGGTAACGGAACACAACATATCTTTTGGGAACGTGATGACGTTTTAACTATTTCGCTGCATCAGGATGGTTGCTATCCCGAAGGTTATAGTGGCGAAGACGATATCGGTGCGGGTAAAGGGGAAGGTTTTAATATCAATATTCCATTGATGGCCGGAGCCGGGCACAACAGCTACATGTATGCCATGGATCACATCGTTCTTCCCGCATTACATCGTTATCAACCCGAATTGATTATTATCGCCAGTGGCTATGATGCCAATGCGATTGACCCGCTGGCTCGCATGCAATTACACAGTGACAGCTTCCGGGAAATGACACGCAAAATACAGCAGGCAGCAGATGAATTATGTGATGGTAAGCTGGTTGTTATCCATGAAGGTGGTTACTCAGAACTCTATGTGCCTTTCTGTGGTTTGGCTGTACTGGAGGAATTAAGCGGCGTTCGCACGGAAGTTCAAGATCCTTTACTGGAGATGTTTAAAAGGCAGCAGCCAAGAGAACATTTTGACACATTCCAGCGTCAGGAAATTGATGCACTGAAACAGAGATTTCATTTGTAACCCGGCGGGGAAAAATAGTGTGCCCGATACATCATATCGGGCATAGCATCATCAAAATTATCCGCCAACAGCAATGCGTTTCATATCAGTCATATAACCACGCAAAGTCCGGCCTATAGTTTCAATCGGGTGATTACGAATAGCCTCGTTAACATCACGCAACTGAGCGTTATCGATACCATTATCGGCAACAGTTTTACCTAAATCCCCTGCCTGTAAAGATGACATAAATTCTTTCTGCAACAGAGGGACTGCAACATAAGAGAACAGGTAGTTACCGTATTCAGCCGTATCTGATATGACGACGTTCATTTCGTAGAGACGTTTACGAGCAATGGTATTCGCAATCAATGGCAGTTCATGCAGTGATTCATAATAAGCAGACTCTTCGATGATGCCTGAATCCACCATCGTTTCAAATGCCAGCTCAACCCCGGCTTTAACCATAGCAATCATTAATACGCCATGATCAAAGTATTCCTGCTCGTCGATATGACCGCTGTAATCGGGGTAGTTTTCAAATGGTGTCTGACCGGTTTCAGCTCTCCAGTTCAGCAAATCCTTATCATCATTCGCCCAATCAGCCATCATGCCTGAAGAGAATTGACCGGAAATAATATCATCCATATGTTTCTGGAATAATGGCGTCAGAATAGCTTTCAACTGTTCCGAAAGTGCATAAGCCCTCAGTTTTGCCGGATTGGAAAGCCTATCCATCATCAGCGTAATGCCACCCTGTTTCAGGGCTTCAGTGATAGTTTCCCAGCCAAACTGGATAAGTTTACCGGCATAGCCCGGCTCAGCACCATCAGCCACCAGCTTGTCATAACACAGCAGAGAACCTGCCTGTAACATGCCACACAGGATGGTCTGCTCTCCCATCAAGTCAGATTTTACTTCGGCGACAAATGAGGATTCCAGAACGCCTGCCCGATGGCCTCCGGTTGCTGCTGCCCATGCTTTCGCGATTGCCATACCTTCGCCTTTTGCATCGTTTTCCGGGTGTACAGCAAGCAGAGTCGGAACACCAAAACCACGTTTATATTCTTCCCGCACTTCCGTTCCCGGGCACTTCGGAGCAACCATCACAACAGTAATATCTTTGCGAACCTGTTCCCCCACTTCGACAATATTAAAACCGTGGGAATACCCCAGAGCAGCGCCTTCTTTCATCAAGGGCTGAACAGCCTGAACAACGGCAGAGTGTTGTTTATCCGGCGTCAGGTTAATAACCAAATCAGCCTGTGGGATCAACTCTTCATAGGTACCGACTCTGAAACCATTTTCTGTTGCCTTACGCCATGAAGCTCGTTTTTCTGCAATAGCTTCTTTACGCAGGGCATAGGCAATATCCAGACCGGAATCACGCATATTCAGCCCCTGATTCAGGCCCTGAGCACCACACCCGACAATCACCACTTTCTTGCCTTTTAAATACCCTGCCTCGTCAGCAAATTCTTCTCTTGCCATAAAACGGCATTTGCCCAGCTGCGCCAACTGCTGGCGTAAATTCAATGTATCAAAATAGTTAGCCATGGTGACTCCGATATAATTAGGTGTGATGTTGTTTGCATTCAGCCAATATATGCCATGAAAGACATTGCTTAAATTGATATATTGACAAGACTATATTGCAGTTTATGCAACATATCTTTTTTGAGACAATTTACAGAAAAAACTTTCAGCAGAGGACACAGAAACGATGGATCTACGTGATTTAAAACTGTTTTTACATCTTGCAGAAAGTTGTCATTTTGGCCGCACAGCTAAAGCAATGCATGTCAGCCCTTCTACGCTTTCGCGCCAGATTCAGCGCCTTGAAGATCAATTGGCTCATCCCCTGTTTCTACGGGATAACCGGACAGTAAAACTCACCACTGCGGGCGAACAGCTAAAACAATTTGCCCAACATACATTATTACAATATCAGCAACTGCTTCATTCTCTGAATCACCAAAGCCCGTCATTAACGGGAGAATTACGCCTTTTCTGTTCAGTAACAGCCGCTTATAGCCACCTCCCTCAGGTACTGGATAAATTTCGGGCGGAACATCCTTTGGTGGAGATTAAACTGACAACAGGTGATGCTGCCGATGCCGTTGATAAAATCCAATCTGAAGAAGCGGATTTAGGTATCGCCGGTAAACCTGAAAAACTGCCTGATAACGTCAGTTTTACCAAGATTGGCGAAATTCCACTCGTTCTGATCGCCCCGGCTTTACCTTGTGCAGTCAGATCGTTAGCCATACAGGAACAGCCTGACTGGAATAAGATCCCGTTTATCCTGCCGGAACACGGCCCTTCCCGTAAGCGCATTGAGCTTTGGTTCCGCCGCCATAACATTAATCATCCGCAAATTTATGCAACAGTTTCAGGCCATGAAGCCATTGTATCGATGGTGGCTTTAGGTTGCGGCATCGCTCTCATTCCTGCGGTTGTCGTTGAAAACAGCCCGGAACCGGTACGCAGCCGTATATCGCTGCTGGAAAACATTTCACTGGTTGAACCCTTTGAATTGGGTGTATGTGCTCTGGGTAAGCGACTGAATGAACCGTTGATACAAGCATTTTGGCGACTGCTATCGTCTGATAGCCACTCATCAAGCATTGGATGATGATAAGGACAGAATAAATTTAATCACTAAAATAATAGCGCCTATTATGGCGCTATCTCTATTTCCTACAAGTCTGAGTTTTCCTATCTCAATAGCAAATTAAATGAAGGATTATTCGTCTCATCATGATATTCGTAGCCTAACTCCTCCAAATGTCGATCAAAACGAAGTTCTTCCTCTGAAAGCTCAAAGGCAGCCAATACTCGCCCATAATCCATACCATGACTACGATAATGAAACAGCGTAATATTCCAGTGTGCCCCTAATGTCTGTAAAAATTTCAGCAAAGCACCCGGTGATTCAGGAAAGGCAAAGCTGAATAAGCGCTCCTGCAACGGTTTGGATGGCCTGCCGCCAATCATATAGCGGACATGGAGTTTCGCCATTTCATCATCGGTCAAATCAACGACCTGATAACCTGATGTTTTTAGCTCTTCAATAATTTCAATCCGTTCCGTATTTCCACTACTCAGCCTGATACCGACAAAAACACAGGCTTTATTTGGCTCAGCAGAATCCGAATAACGATAACTGAATTCTGTCACAAAACGACTTCCCAATATCTGACAAAACGTCAGGAAACTGCCTTTTTGTTCAGGAATAGTGACTGCCAGCAAAGCCTCACGCTGCTCGCCCAGCTCACAACGCTCTGAAACATAACGCAAACCGTGGAAGTTCACATTTGCACCAGAAAGAATATGTGCAAGCCTTTCTCCCTGAATCTGATGCTGCTGGACGTATTTCTTCAACCCTGCCAATGCCAAAGCGCCGGAGGGTTCAGCAATGGCCCGCACGTCCTCAAAAATATCTTTCATGGCAGCACAAATAGCGTCGCTATCAACTGTAATGACATCATCGACATATTTCTGACAAAGGCGGAATGTTTCATTCCCAATACGCTTGACGGCAACACCTTCCGCAAATAAACCCACTCTCGGTAAATCGACCGGGCGCCCGGCTTCCAGTGCGGCTTTCAAGCAGGCAGAATCCTCAGCTTCCACCCCAATAATTTTCATTTCTGGTACAAGCTGTTTAATCAGAACAGCAACACCGGCAATTAACCCGCCGCCGCCAACCGGAACAAAAATACGATCAAGGTGAACATCCTGCTGTAACAATTCCATTGCCAACGTTGCCTGACCCGCAATGACAGCCGGATGATCAAAAGGAGGCACAAAGGTATAACTGTGTTCCTTTGCCATTTCGATCGCTTTGGCTTTTGCTTCATCGAAATTCGCACCATGCAACAAGACTTCTCCGCCCAGACTGCGCACAGCATCAACTTTAATATCGGCTGTCGCTACCGGCATCACAATCGTCGCTCTGATACCCACTTTACTGGCCGATAATGCAACGCCCTGTGCGTGATTGCCTGCTGATGCCGTAATAACGCCCCTGACTTTTTGTTCTTCCGTCAGGCTGGCAATCATCGCGTAGGCACCACGTAGTTTGAAACTGTGTACCAACTGACGATCTTCCCGTTTAACCAAAATGGTGTTATTTAAACGAGCAGAGATTTTTTTCATTTCCTGTAATGGCGTCACCTGAGCAACGTCATAAACCGGCGCACTTAGCGCTGCTTTGAGATATTCCGCCCCTTTGGGTTCAGTATTAAGAGGATAAACAACCACAATTACCCTCCCAATTTAGTTTTATCACGCACAGCCCCTTTATCAGCGCTGGTCGCTAGTGAAGCATAAGCACGCAGGGCAAAAGAAACCTGACGTTCCCTGAACGTGGGTGTCCATGCTTTATCGCCACGGGATAATTCTTTCTGTACCCGCTCTTCAAGCACCTTTTCACCGACATCCAACAGAATCTTACGGTTTGGAATATCAATATTGATGATATCGCCATCATGTACCAGACCAATTAAACCGCCATTAGCAGCTTCAGGAGAGACATGGCCGATTGACAATCCCGATGTCCCTCCAGAGAAACGTCCATCCGTAATCAAAGCACAACTTTTGCCTAATCCCATTGATTTCAGGTAAGTCGTCGGATAAAGCATCTCCTGCATACCGGGACCTCCTTTCGGGCCTTCATAGCGAATGACAACCACATCACCTGCTATTACCTTTCCTCCCAGAATCGCATCTACGGCATCTTCCTGGCTTTCATAAACTTTAGCCGGGCCACGGAAAGTCAGAATACTTTCATCCACTCCTGCGGTTTTCACTATGCAGCCATCCACAGCAATATTACCGGACAAAACTGCCAGTCCCCCATCCTGACTATAGGCATGGGAAAGTTCACGAATACAGCCTTCTTTTCGGTCTGTATCCAAAGACGGCCAACGGCAGTTCTGAGAAAATGCCTGAGTAGTACGAATACCTGCCGGCCCTGCTGCATACATGCTTTTGACAGCTTCATCAGTGGTTTGTATAACGTCATACTGGGCCAGTGTTTGTGGCAAATCTAACCCGAGAATATTCTTCACATGGCGATGCAAAAGCCCTGCCCGATCCAGTTCACCGAGAATACCAACCACGCCACCAGCACGATGCACATCTTCCATATGATATTTTTGGGTACTGGGTGCCACCTTACACAAATGGGGAACCTGACGAGACAGGCGATCAATATCTGCCATGGTGAAATCAACTTCACCCTCCTGTGCTGCGGCCAATAAATGCAACACCGTGTTTGTCGACCCCCCCATTGCAATATCCAGCGTCATAGCATTTTCAAACGCAGCTTTAGTCGCAATATTACGTGGCAAGGCACTGTCATCATTTTGTTCATAGTAGCGCTTAGTCAGTTCAACAATGCGCTTACCCGCGTTGAGGAACAGCGTCTTACGATCAGCATGTGTAGCGAGTAATGAACCATTGCCCGGTTGAGAAAGCCCCAGAGCTTCTGTCAGGCAGTTCATTGAATTCGCGGTAAACATACCGGAGCAGGAGCCACAAGTCGGGCAGGCAGAGCGTTCAATCTGATCACTCTGCTCATCACTGATATTCGGGTTAGCTCCCTGAATCATGGCATCGACCAGATCCAATTTGATGATTTGATCCGATAACCGTGTTTTTCCGGCTTCCATCGGGCCGCCAGAAACGAAAATAACCGGAATGTTCAAACGCAGAGATGCCATCAGCATACCGGGAGTGATCTTATCGCAGTTCGAAATACACACCATTGCATCCGCACAATGTGCATTCACCATATATTCCACAGAATCCGCAATCAGCTCACGGGATGGTAATGAATACAGCATTCCGCCGTGTCCCATCGCAATACCATCATCAACGGCAATGGTGTTAAATTCCTTTGCAACACCTCCTGAAGCCTCAATCTGTTCTGCCACCAGCTTGCCCAAATCCCGCAAATGAACATGCCCGGGTACGAATTGAGTGAATGAATTCACCACTGCAATGATCGGTTTTCCAAAATCCTCATCAGTCATTCCCGTCGCACGCCATAAAGCACGCGCCCCAGCCATATTACGGCCGTGGGTTGTTGTAGCAGAACGATATTTAGGCATTATTTTTCACTCCCGTGTCTGTCTAATATTGATAGCATCTAATCAGTATCTGAAAACAGGCGGGGAACGAGCCGCCTGTTAGTTTTTTGTTTTTTTATTAAGGATTCACAGGGTCTAACCAGCCCCATTTATCTTCTGTCGCGCCATCAAATAAGCCAAAAAATGCATTTTGAATTTTCTTAGTCACCGGCCCGCAGCGGCCAATCCCGACCTGAATACCATCTACACTACGAACCGGAGTGATTTCTGCGGCTGTACCCGTCATGAAAACTTCATCAGCCAGATAAAGCGATTCGCGGGAAAGCGTCTGTTCACGCACTTCCAGACCAAGGTCCTGCGCCAATCTGATGATAGCGTCCCGAGTGATCCCCGGTAGAGCAGAAGAAGAAAATGGCGGCGTGAACAAGACACCATTTTTTACTTCGAATAAATTTTCACCTGCACCTTCTGAAATATAACCATGAACATCCAGAGCAATACCTTCCTGATAACCATGACGCCGAGCCTCACTCCCCACCAGCAAAGAAGACAAATAATTTCCGCCCGCTTTTGCCGCTGTCGGGATAGTGTTGGCGGCTATACGATTCCACGAAGAAACCATTGCATCAATCCCCTGCTCCAGTGCTTCCTCACCGAGATACGCTCCCCACGGGAAAGCCGCAATGATGACATCCGTTTGATAACCTTCGGGAGGATTGACTCCCATTCCCACATCACCAATAAAAACCAATGGACGAATGTAAGCGCTGACTAATTTATTTTTACGGAGTGTTGCACGACAAGCTTCCATTAACTCATCAACACTCTGGCTCACTGGCATACGGTAAATTTTGGCTGAATCACGTAAACGCTGCATATGTTCTCGGTGACGGAAAACAACAGGCCCTTTATGGGAGTTATAACAACGAATACCTTCAAAGACTGATGTTCCATAATGCAAGGCATGGGACATAACGTGTACTTTTGCATCAGCCCAAGGAACCATTTCGCCATTGAACCAAATATAATCAGCTTGCTTTGTCATTCTTTTGTTTCCTTTCCATCGCGCACTATGCGCTTATCAATTGTGATTTATTATGTTGTATCTCAACACCGGCAACATCAACCAGCTTTACCAACTGAGCAAAAAGTAAATTTACAGGGCGCTGGCTGGCAACAGTGAGTTCAATACATACACTATCACTATCCATTGTATGATCCATATTCAATGCGCATATCTGAAACCCCCTGTGACGGGTAACTCTCAGAATTCTTTCAAGAATTTCAGGGCAGAATCGTGCCTGAATAGCAAGTTGATGTTGCATCATAATAACTTCTCCAACATATTTGCATTGCTTGCACCGGGTGGAACCAATGGCCAAACATTTTCAAATTCATCAATGGATACGTGTAGCAAATAAGGACCTTCACTACTGAACAAGGCGTCCAATGCAGCATCTATCTGTGACTTTTCAGTAATATGCTGACCAGGAATATCAAACGCTTTTGCTAAAGCAATAAAATCAGGATTATCAGACAGAATTGTTTCGCTATAACGGCGGTCAAAAAATAACTCCTGCCACTGTTTGACCATTCCCAAACGCTGGTTATCCAATAAAACCATCTTGATCGGTAGTTTCTTGCGTTTAATCGTCCCCAGCTCCTGAACGTTCATCATGAAAGAACCATCACCAGATATACAAATAACCATATCGTCCGGGCGAACCATCTGCGCTCCAATTGCAGCTGGAATACCAAAACCCATCGTTCCCAATCCACTGGAAGTAATAAAATTTTCCGGCCTGTCAAACGTCATATGCTGCGCTGTCCACATTTGGTGCTGCCCAACATCTGTGGTGATAACAGTATTAAGTGGTTTGCGATCAGATATCAGTTTCAGTAGAGATGGGGCATAAATTTTTTCGCCCTGATAGTCATAACGCCATGCGTGTATTTCTTTTAACTGTTTAACTTCTTGTTGCCATGCTTCGATCGATAAAGGCTGCTGTAGATAAGGTAATAATGTTTTTAAATTACCTTTTAATGAAATATGTGCCTGACGTAATTTATTTAATTCAGCCGGATCAATATCTATATGGATGACTTTGGCATGGGGGGCAAAAGTATCTAATTTTCCTGTCACCCGGTCGTCAAAACGCGCCCCAACGGCAATGAGTAAATCGCAGGACTGAACAGCTAAGTTAGCCGCCTTTGTTCCGTGCATTCCTAACATGCCCAAATAGCATTCATGTTGGGCATCTGCAGCCCCTAATCCTTTAAGAGTAGAAACAACCGGTATTCCCGTTTCTTCTACCAAACGACGTAATTCAGGTACTGCGCCAGCTATCCCAACCCCTCCTCCTACATATAAAACAGGTTGTTGAGAATAAGCCATCATATTGCGGGCTTGTGTTAGTGCGCTCTCAGGAAGGGGAGATGGGGTAACAGCAGGGATCAAATAAGGTGTAAAATCCCCCTGTTTTAACTGGATATCTTTTGGCAAATCAATCAACACAGGCCCCGGGCGGCCTTCCATAGCGATGGAAAAAGCTTCCGCCATAATTTGAGGTAATTTTTCCAGCGACTCCACCAGAAAACTGTGTTTGGTACAGGCAAGAGAAAGCCCCAGCATATCGATTTCCTGAAAAGCATCAGTACCGATAACTTCAGAACTTACCTGACCGGTAATGGCAACCACAGGTACAGAATCCAATAGTGCATCAGCCAGCCCTGTGATTAAGTTTGTTGCTCCGGGTCCCGATGTGGCAATACACACCCCCGGTTTATCGCTTGCCCTTGCATAACCAATGGCTGCCATAACCGCCCCTTGTTCGTGGCGGCATAGCAAATGTTCAATACCACCATCATACAAAGCATCATACACTGGCATAATGGCTCCGCCGGGGTAACCGAAAACTTTTTCCACTCCCTGTGTCCGTAGTGCCTGTACAACCCATTGCGCCCCATTCATAGCCATCCTCCTATCGGTATTTACTCTGTCAGTGGCTTCTTGTGATGTTGTTTTATATTTGTTTATTTATTCGTACTAAAAAAAAACCCCGCTCTATTTTTTAGGGCGGGGGTCTTTGTGAAATCTGGCTGTATTTTATGTCTACGCCTTCCTTCGTCCAAGTGCGCCCCCGCACGGTAGAATAATCACTACCACGCTAATAATTAGGCTAATCACGAGAACATATTTATTCATAAAAGTTCGTTCATACTCTTATAGGCTCGACATATATTTTAGAATTATCACTTTCTATTATTGTTGACAATGATTATTTTTGTTTTTTTACAAAAAATTAATATTATTCATTATTTTCAGCAAGATAAAACCAAAGCAGATAAATCCACTAAATTTTATCTAGTGCATGATAAGAAAAAATCATTACCTCGCGTTTCAGTAAAATAATTAATTAAGTAAATTATCAAAATGCAACTTAATGACCTGAAAATCGTATGTAGGCGATTATAAAAACAGGATTTATCACAAAAACACTTACCATAAAAATTCAGGAAAATAATCCCTTTAACTAAATAAAAGTAATGATAAATATAATAAAAACCCAGAATAAAACCAATTCCACTCATTCACAACAAAATGTAAATTAATAATAGAATCAATAAATAACAAAAAATAGCCAGAATTAAAAAATGTCAGTTTGGTAATAACAATAATTATATTTTCGAAAGGCTTCGCAAAATAACACAAAGTGACTTTTTATTATTTTTCAACAAGTCATGATGAATTTTTTGGGCTAAGGAAAGCATTATGACCCTTGCGATTATCTACACCCGGGCCACTATTGGTGTCGATTCCCCGCTTGTCACAATAGAAGCGCATATCAGTAACGGCCTACCCGGTTTAACTCTCGTTGGTTTGCCCGAAACTACGGTCAAAGAGGCCAGAGATCGGGTCAGAAGTGCCTTGATCAATAGTGGATTTACCTACCCGGCAAAAAGGATCACTGTTAATCTGGCTCCAGCAGATCTGCCCAAAGAAGGGGGAAGATATGATTTACCTATCGCCATTGCAATTCTGGCAGCTTCAGAGCAAATCCCGCCAAATGAATTACATCATTATGAATTTTTAGGAGAGCTTGCGCTTTCTGGAGAGATACGCAGGGTTATGGGGGCAATTCCCGCTGCACTTAGTGCCAGAAACTCTGGTAGGCAGTTGATTTTATCTGCAGAAAATAAAGCTGAACTGGCTATTTTATCTCAAAATGAAACGTTATTAGCCAACCAATTACTGCAAGTCTGCCACTTCCTGCGAGGTGAAAAAAACATCTTATCTTCCCCTGATCCAATCACTCTACAAACCGAGCCACTTGTTCTGGATCTACAGGACATTATTGGACAGGAACAAGCGAAACGGGCTCTGGAGATAACAGCCGCAGGAGGTCATAATCTTTTGTTACTTGGGCCTCCGGGTACAGGTAAAACTATGCTGGCCAGCCGGCTATGTGATCTACTGCCACCTCTAACGCATCAGGAAGCGTTACACGTTGCTGCAATCAATAGTCTGTCTGGTCAGTCAATTAACCCTCAAAAATGGCATATACGCCCATTTAGAGCGCCTCACCATAGCTCATCAATGGCAGCCCTTGTTGGAGGAGGCTCAATACCTAAACCCGGCGAAATTTCCCTTGCGCATAATGGTGTTTTATTTCTGGATGAATTACCAGAATTTAACCGTACTGTCCTTGATGCATTACGTGAGCCATTAGAATCTGGTGAGATTGTGATATCACGAGCCAAAGCAAAAGTTTGTTTTCCTGCCCGGGTTCAATTGATCGCAGCCATGAACCCAAGCCCGACAGGATATCATCAGGGATTACATAATCGCAGCAGTCCACAGCAGGTATTACGCTACCTTGCCAAACTATCAGGTCCATTTTTAGACCGCTTTGACCTTTCTATAGACGTTCCTCTTCTTCCCCCAGGGATCCTCAGCAAGTCATCAGTAAAAAATGGGGAAAGTAGCCACGACGTTAAAAAAAGAGTCGAGAATGCCAGAAACATACAAATAGAGCGTAATGGGTATGTAAACGCTCATCTTACCCGTAAGCAAACAGAAAAGGTTTGCAAACTAAAAATGGAAGACGCCATCTTTCTGGAAAATACTTTACTAAAACTGGGGCTATCTGTACGTGCATGGCACCGAATCTTAAAGGTTTCACGTACTATTGCAGACTTAAAAGAGCAAAAGAAAATAGAAAAACCAGATATTATGGAGGCACTCAGCTATCGGAGCATGGATAGGTTGCTTATTCAGCTACAAAATCAGGTTGGATAATGTGGAAAAGGGGCATATTTGCCCCTCTTGATGGATCCTTCATCCCAATGATGATATTAATCATCACTATCAGTGAAATCCTCAGCAGGATCTAACTGTGGTTTTCCGCCAGAAAGAGTATGGAAACGTTTTGGACGTCTTATTTTCTCCAAATACTTGAACCATACTTTTTCCGCTATTGTTATAGGTGCGCGTTCACCGCGGCAAACTGATACAAACAGTTTTTCTTCTTCTGTTTGTGGTTCACGTTTACCAAGATCCAATTCATTGAACGCATGACCATGACGTTCTAGCAATTGGGCCTCTTTGATGGTGAAATCACCGTGACGGGAAAATCCGCGTGGATAATGTTTATTATCAAAAAAACGATTAGTCGTGATGAAGCTTTCAGCCATCTGACACACTCCTAACTCTACTGTCATACTAATTATGGCGCGGAGTATTAGGGAGGCTTGACATTCTGTAAAACAAAATATTTAAATCTTAACGACAAAAACTATTGGAGATGCATGTGGACACCGAATTACTGAAAACCTTTTTGGAAGTCAGTAAGACTCGTCACTTTGGTCGGGCAGCTGAATCACTCTATCTAACACAATCCGCCGTTAGCTTTCGGATCCGACAACTGGAGAATCAACTTGGTGCTAATTTATTCACACGACATCGCAATAATATTCGCCTGACTGCGGCGGGTGAGCGTCTGGTTCCCTATGCAGAATCGTTAATGAATACCTGGCAATTAGCGAAAAAAGAGATCAACTATGTCTCACAACATACGGAACTCTCTATCGGCGCTACCGCATCTCTATGGGAAGCTTATCTAACTCCTTGGCTGAATATGTTTTATCGTGATAATCAGGGAATAAGAATCGAATCACGCGTCTCTACACGGCAGTCTCTGGTTAAACAGCTACACTCTCGTGAGTTAGATCTTTTAATCACAACAGAGCCACCAAAAATGGATGAATTCCAGAGCCAGCTGATCGGGAGCATTCAGCTTGTGTTATTAACTACTCGGAATAATCTTGAACAAGGTTTAAAAAACTACATAAAACTGGAATGGGGAGCTGATTTTCACCAACAAGAGCAACTGATCCTGAAAAGTGATCACCCTCCTATCATAACAACTACCTCAGCGCATATCGCCAGAGAGTTATTGGAAAGTGTCAATGCCGCGACATTTCTACCTGTTCACTGGCTTGAAGAATATTCACAACTTGTTGTAGCACCAGATAACGAACAAATTAAACGACCACTATATGCCGTGTGGTTACAAAATAGCGACCAACATACATTTATCCAACAATTATTAAAAATACCTGTTGAAAAAGCGCCAGTGACAAATTGATGGCATTCAGTCTAGAGACTGATATCGTATAAAACTTTTAGCGGAAAGGTTATGGAGGGATTATTAGTGAAAAAAAACAAAAAGAAAAAACCCAGCTAAAATTAGCTGGGCTATTAATCTGAAAACTACAAAATTATTACTTAGTTATTAATTGGCAGGGGCGGAGAGACTCGAACTCCCAACACCCGGTTTTGGAGACCGGTGCTCTACCAATTGAACTACGCCCCTAAATACGGTGGCGGTGCGGACGGGACTCGAACCCGCGACCCCCGGCGTGACAGGCCGGTATTCTAACCAACTGAACTACCGCACCACCGAATGCTGTTTCATGCTGCCTTTTGGGCCGGCAACACGGATAAATTGATGTCTGGCAGTTCCCTACTCTCACATGGGGAGACCCCACACTACCATCGGCGCTACGGCGTTTCACTGCTGAGTTCGGCATGGGGTCAGGTG